>JANMUE010000087.1:0-34066 GCA_031391205.1 Lysobacterales bacterium
CTTGATAGTCAGAGCAAGAGCATCGCGGCGGGACGCCGCTCCCACGGGACGGGGTCGACTTGCCCCGCTCTCCCCGCCCCGCTATGATTCCGCGGCTTTTTCGGATGATTTGTCCGGCAAGCAGGCGATGTCGCCAATCCACACACGATTCGCAACCCGTTCCTGGGGTGCTGATCAGCAAGAGCTGAGGCTCGCGCTGGTCGGTCAGGAAAGGGGAATCGTGGAGGCCAAACCCCGAAGCGCGTTACCTAAACCCAAGTGGTCGCGCTTCCCTGTGCAGGAGTTCTTTCCATGTCCCAAGTCACCATGCGCCAAATGCTGGAAGCCGGCGTTCACTTCGGCCACCAGACGCGCTATTGGAATCCCCGTATGGCACCGTACATCTTCGGTGCGCGCGGCAAGATCCACATCATCAATCTCGAAAAGACCATGCCGCTGTTTACCGACGCGATGAACTTCCTGTCGGGTATGGCGCAGCGTCGCGGCACCGTGTTGTTTGTCGGCACCAAGCGCTCGGCACGCGACGCCATGAAGGACGAAGCCACTCGCTGCGGCATGCCGTTCATCGCGCATCGCTGGCTTGGCGGCATGCTGACCAACTTCCGCACGGTCAAGCAGTCGGTGGCGCGCCTGAAGGAAATCGAAGCCATGTCGACCGACGGTCGCTTCGAGAAGCTGGTCAAGCACGAAGTGCTGAGCCTGAAGCGCGAGCAGGAAAAGCTCGAGCGTTCGCTCGGCGGCATCAAAAACATGCCGGCACTGCCGGACGCGCTGTTCATCATCGACGTGGGCCACGAAGAAATCGCGATCAAGGAAGCCAAGACCCTCGGCATCCCGGTCGTCGCCGTGGTCGACACCAACTACGACCCGAAGCTGGTCGACTATGTGATTCCGGGCAATGACGACGCCATCCGCGCCGTGCAGTTGTACGCCCGTGCCGCCGCTGACGCCGTGCTGGAAGGCAAGGCTGCTGCGCCGATCACCGCTGCCCAGGTCAAGGACGAGTTCGTCGAGCTCGACGCCGAAGGCAATCCGGTTGCCGCGCCCAAGGCTGCGCGTCCGCGTGAAGACGACAAGCGTCGTCCGAACAACAAGCCGGGTGCGCCGCGCCGTGACAACAACAACGCGCGCAAGCCGGCTCCGGGCGCTCAGCGCCGTGGTCCGGGCGGTCCGGGTGGTGGTGCGGGTGCAGGTCGTGGCAAGCCCGAAGGCGGCAGCGACGCTGCCGAGTAAGTCGGAAAAGTCGGGCGTGCAGCGATGCGCGCCCGAATTCAAGTTACCGGGTGCGCAATGCCGCATCCGAGCCGCGAGTGATCGCGGCACGAATTTCGCAACAATATCGAGGTCACAATGGAAATCACCGCTTCCCTGGTGAAGGAACTGCGCGAGCGCTCCGGCGCCGGCATGATGGAATGCAAGAAGGCGCTGACGGAAACCCAGGGCAACATTGAAGTCGCCATGGAGAACCTGCGCAAGTCCGGTCTCGCCAAAGCCGACAAGAAGGCCGGTCGCGTTGCTGCCGAAGGTCGCATTGCACTTGCCAGCGAAGGCGGCAAGGCGGTCATCGTCGAGATCAACTCGGAGACCGACTTCGTTGCCAAGGACGACAATTTCGTCGCATTCACCAAGGCCGTTGCCGCCACCGCACTGAGTTCGGGTTCGGCCGATGCCGAAGCATTGAAGTCGGCAAAGATCGGTGCCGCAACCGTTGAGGAAACCCGCGCCGCGCTGATCGCCAAGGTCGGTGAGAACGTGCAGCTGCGTCGTCTCGCACGCATCGACAGCAGCCACAACGTGGCCGGCTATGTACATGGCGGACGCATCGGCGTGCTGGTCGAACTCAAGGGCGGCGACGCCGAGCTGGCCAAGGGCATTGCGATGCACATCGCGGCGCTGAACCCGCCGTACATCAAGGCATCGGATGTACCGGCCGAGTTCGTCGCCAAGGAAAAAGAAATCGAGCTCGCCAAGATGAGCGACAAGGACCGCGCCAAGCCGGCCGAAATCCTTGAGAAGATCATCAGCGGCAAGATCGCCAAGATCGTCAACGAAGTCACTCTGACCGGCCAGCCTTATGCGCTGGATACCGACAAGAGCGTCGACGCAGTGCTCAAGGCCGCCAATGCCGAAGTGCTGCGCTTCCACCGTCTCGCCGTCGGCGAGGGCATCGAAAAAGTGGTGGAAGATTACGCCGCAGAGGTGATGAAGCAGGCCGGTCTGGCCTGAACAAAAAAAGGGAGCCTAGCCGCTCCCTTTTTTTTGATTGTTTTTCGGCTTGACCGAATTTTGCAGCGTGAGGGATCACGTTGCGTTGCCCAAGGAGCACCCATGAACGCACCCAGCTACCGCCGCATCCTGCTCAAACTCAGTGGCGAAGCCCTGATGGGCAAGGAGAACTACGGCATCGACCCGGCCGTACTCGGCGCCCTGGCCGATGAGGTCATCGAAGTCGCGCGCATCGGTATCCAGGTTGGTGTAGTCATCGGCGGCGGCAATATCTTCCGTGGTGCCGGCCTCGCCGCAACCGGCATGGACCGTGTCACCGGTGATCATATGGGCATGCTGGCCACGGTAATGAATTGTCTGGCAATGCAGGACGCGATCGAGAAGCGTGGCATGGTGGCGCGCACCATGAGTGCGATCAAGATCAATGAAGTCTGCGAGGACTACATCCGCCGCCGCGCCATCCGTCATCTGGAAAAAGGCCGTATTGTGCTGTTCGGCGCCGGCACCGGCAATCCCTTCTTCACTACCGATTCGGCCGCCGCACTGCGTGCAGTCGAAGTCGGCGCCGACCTGCTGCTCAAGGCCACCAAGGTCGATGGCGTCTACACTGCCGACCCGAACAAAGACGCCACTGCGACGCGGTACGAACATCTCAGCTACGAGGAAGTCATCCAGCGCAACCTCGGCGTGATGGACACCGCCGCGATCGCGCTGTGCCGAGATCACCGCATGCCGCTGCGTATCTACAACATGACCGCGCGCGGCGATCTGATGCGCATCATGCGCGGCGAGCCGATCGGCACCCTGGTCGGCGGATAAGCATCCCTGTGGGAGCGGCGTCCGCCATGCATGGATGCATAAGTGTTGGCGGAGGCAGGATGCCGGCAGCCGACCCGCCGCGATGCTTTTGTTCTACTGCTGATAGTCAGAGCAAGAGCTTCGCGGCGGGACGCCGCTCCCACGACGCCGCTCCCACAAAGGCAATACCCCGCTCCATGAATCGCGGCCAGCGGCCCATTGCGCCGCTATACTCCGCACCCCCATCCAGAATTCCGAGTCCCGGCCATGATCAATCCCATCAAGACCGATGCCGATACCCGCATGCACAAGAGCATCGATGCGCTCAAGCA
Source organism: Lysobacterales bacterium (assembly GCA_031391205.1). Taxonomy (GTDB): domain Bacteria; phylum Pseudomonadota; class Gammaproteobacteria; order Xanthomonadales; family Ahniellaceae; genus 0-14-3-00-62-12. The sequence continues at coordinate 3,357 of JANMUE010000087.1, forward strand.
TGATCTCTCCAAGCTGCGCACAGGGCGCGCGACCACCAGCCTGGTCGATCATCTCAAAATCAATTACTACGGTTCCGAAGTCCCCCTGACCCAGGTCGCCGCGATAGCCGTGGTGGATGCGCGGTCACTGACCATCACGCCTTGGGAAAAGAGCATGGTGGGGCCGATCGAGAAGGCCATCATGTCCTCGGACATGGGTCTTAATCCGACCACGGCCGGTGTGGTGATCCGCATCAATCTGCCGCCGCTCACCGAGCAGCGCCGCAAGGAGCTGGCCAAGCATGTGCATGGCGAGGGCGAGACCGCCAAAGTCGCCATCCGCAACGTGCGCCGCGATGCCATGCAGCACGTCAAGAATCTGCTCAAGGACAAGAAGATCTCCGAGGACGAGGAGAGCCGCGCCGAGACCGACATCCAGAAGCTCACCGACAAGCACATTGCCGATGTCGATGTCGTCGTCCGCGACAAGGAAAAGGAACTGATGTCGATGTAAGGCGCGTTGCGCTCATCGCCCATCATGACCACGCTCATCGATCCGGCCATTGCGGTACAGCGGCTGCCAAGGCACATCGCCATCGTCATGGACGGCAATGGCCGCTGGGCCGAGGCACGTCATCGTCCGCGCACCTTTGGCCATCATGCCGGCGTGCAGGCCGTGCGCCAAGTTGTCGAAGCCTGTATCCGGCGCAGCGTGCCGGTGCTGACCTTATTTGCGTTTTCCAGTGAAAACTGGAAACGCCCGGTGTCCGAAGTCAGCGCTTTGATGGACCTGTTCATGCGTGCCATGGACCGCGAGGTCGACAGCCTGCACAACAATGGCGTGCGGCTGCATTTCATCGGCGATCGTTCAGCGTTTCAGTCTGAGCTGGCCGAGCGCATGAACCGCGTCGAGCTGCGCACCGCAGGCAATACGCGCTTGATGTTGAACGTCGCCGCAAACTATGGCGGACGTTGGGATATCGCCTGCGCCGCCAGAGCACTTGCCGAACGCGTGCAGCGCGGCGAAATCGAATCCCGGCAGATCGATGAAGCGGCGATTCAGGCCGAGATCGCACTGCACGAACTGCCCGAACCAGACCTTTTCATCCGTACCGGCGGCGAACAGCGCATCAGCAACTTCCTGCTGTGGCAGCTGGCCTATGCCGAACTGTGGTTTACCGAAGTGCTGTGGCCGGATTTTGATGCCGCCATTCTCGATCAGGCCCTGCTTGCGTTCGCGCAGCGAGAGCGCCGCTTTGGCCGCACCGGCGCTCAGATAAGGAATGCCTCGTGAGCACTCCTAAGCCGGTCAGTGGCCTGCGCCAACGCGCATTGACCGCCATCATTCTGGCTCCGATCGGCATTGCTGCAGTGCTGATGCTGCCGACACCAGGATTTGCCGTACTGATTGGCGCCTTGTTTGTCATCGGGCTATGGGAATGGGCCAATCTTGCCGGCTGCAAGGCTATGCCGGTTCGCACCGCGTATGCGGCCGTGGGCGCTGCCGCGATGTTCGCTCTGTGGTGGCAGGGCCGTGATGTGCTCTGGCAGGTAGTCTGGTTGGGCGCCGCGTTCTGGTTGATCGCCCCGCTGTGGTTGGCGTTCTTCGATTTCGGCAATGACCTCAAGCGTCGCTTTATCAGTCTCAAACTGCTGGCCGGTATGCTGGCGATCGTTCCGGCTTGGGCAGCGGGCATCCATCTGCATACAAGTTCAGCTCAGGGTGCGGCCTGGGTATTGTTTGTGATGGTGCTGATCTGGTGCGCCGACGTGTTTGCCTATTTCTCTGGCCGGTATTTCGGTGGGCGCAAGCTGGCGCCGCGGATCAGCCCCGGCAAGACCTGGGCCGGCGTCTACGGAGGCTTCGTCGGCGCCGCCTTGTACGCGCTGGTCTGCGGCCTGGCGATTGGCCTGCGTGACCAGGACTTGCTGGCGCTGATGGGCCTCAGCGCATTTACCGTGGGGTTGTCGGTGATGGGCGACCTGTTCGAGAGTTTGATCAAGCGGCATTCCGGCGAAAAGGATTCCGGTCAACTGTTTCCCGGTCACGGCGGCGCACTGGATCGTTTCGACAGCCTGTTTGCCGCGCTGCCCGTGTTCGCCATTGGCAAAGCCCTGCTCGGCCTATGAAACGCGTTGCCCTGCTCGGCGCCACCGGATCGATCGGCTCCAGCACGTTGGATGTGATCGCCCGTCACCCGGATCGGTATCAGGTGCATGCGCTGGCGGCGCACCGCGATGTGGATGGCCTGCTCAAACTCTGCGCCCGCTTTCGGCCGACGCTGGTGGGGATTGCCGACCCCGATTGCGCCGCTGCAGTCGCTGAAGGTCTGAAATCCGCTGGCCTGCAACACTCCGTGCTGCTGGCCGGCCCCACCGGTCTGGATCAGATCGCCTCCGCGAACGAGGTCGATATCGTCGTGGCCGCCATCGTCGGCGCCGCGGGACTCTCCAGCACACTGGCCGCAGCGCGCGCGGGCAAGCGTATCCTGCTTGCCAACAAGGAATCCGTGGTGGTCGCCGGCGCGTTGCTGTTCGACACGGTGTCAGCGCATAGCGGTCATATCATTCCGCTGGACAGCGAACACAATGCCGTTTTCCAGTGCCTGCCGCAGGGCTACGCCCGCAATCCGGATAGGCATGGCATCCGCCGTATCGTGCTCACTGCCTCGGGCGGCCCGTTTCGAGGCTACCGCCCTGCGCAATTGGCCACGGTGACGCCCGAACAGGCCATCAAGCATCCGCGCTGGCAGATGGGGCGCAAGATTTCGGTCGATTCGGCCAGCCTGATGAACAAGGGCCTGGAAGTCATCGAAGCGCATTGGTTATTCGGTCTGGCGCCTGAGCGCATCGATGTCGTGGTGCACCCCGAGAGCCTGGTGCATTCACTGGTCGAATATGCTGATGGCTCGCTGCTCGCCCAGCTCGGCCCCGCGGACATGCGCACGCCTATTGCCCAGGCTCTGGCCTGGCCGGAACGCATAGCCAGCGGCGTGCAGCGACTCGACCTGCTCGCAGTCGGCGCCCTGCATTTCGAAGCACCGGATCGGGCAAACTTTCGTTGCCTGGATCTGGCCTATGCAGCACTGCGTGCAGGTGGCTGCGCGCCGGCGGTATTGAATGCGGCGAATGAGGTGGCGGTAGACGCATTTTTAACGGGACGTCTGTCATTTCTGGACATTGCGGGCGTAATTGAAAATACGCTGGCTGCTGTTGTTCAGGCTGAAGCCTCTACACTGCCGCAGCTGTTGGAACTGGATCGGGAAGCACGCCGGGTGGCCACGCTGGAGGCCGGGCGGTTTGGGTCAAGATCGTTTGAGATGTCAGTCGAGAGCCAGCAATGAGTGAAGTTCTGGGTTCAATCTGGTGGTATCTGGTCACCATCGGCATATTGGTGACCTTTCACGAGTTCGGCCACTTCTGGGTGGCGCGGCGCTGCGGCGTCAAGGTGCTGAAATTCTCCATCGGCTTCGGCAAATCGCTGTGGTCGCGCACCGGCAAAGACGGCACCGTCTACAGCATCGGCGCCATCCCACTGGGTGGCTATGTCTCGATGCTGGACGAACGCGTCGAAGACGTGCCGGCCGATCAGCGCCATATGGCGCACAACAATAAATCCAACGCCCAGAAGATCGCTATTGCCGCGGCAGGTCCGGCGTTCAACTTCTTGCTGGCTGTGTTGGCATTCTGGGTGATGTTCTCGATCGGCAAGCCGGACTATTTGCCAATTTTGGGGCGCAGTGATGGTCTGGCGGCTCAGGCTGGGTTCGTACCGGGCAGCCGAGTGTTGTCTGTCGACGGCAAAGCTTATTCCATCTGGTCCGGTGTACGCCAAGCCGTAAACGAGAAGGCCGTGTACCGTCTCGATGCGGTAATACGCGTACTGCAACCCGATGGCCAGGAACGCGACATTACCTTGCCTATGTCTCAGATATCACGGGATGTCGACGACAAGCTGCTTGATCTCGAGATCGGTCTGTATCAGCAACTACCTGCGATTGCCGGATCAGTAATCGAAGGCGATCCCGCAGCCAAAGCCGGCATCCGGGCAGGCGACAAACTTCTGGCCCTCAACGGTCAAGAAATCAGCGATTTCGACCATTTTGCGCGAACTCTTCAGGATCAGGCGGCAGTTACTCCTTCCGTTACTGTCCGCCTTGGGCGCGGAATCGACAAACTTGAGGTTATCGCTACGGCCAAGTCGGTGACCCTTGAGGATGGCGCGACGGTATACCGGCTAGGGATTGCCCCCCAAAACCCGGAACCCAACACCGTTCTGCGTTACGGCCCAATTGAAGCACTGCCAGCCGCCATCAAGGAGACTTGGTCGACCTGTGTCAAGACCGTCACGTTTCTTAAAGATATGCTGGTCGGCGCTATTTCGCCCAAGAACCTCTCCGGACCAATCACCATTGCGCGGGTCGCCAATGCGGTAGCGAAAGATGGCTTAGCATGGTTCCTACACTTTTTGGCCCTGGTCTCGGTCGGAATCGCGATTTTGAACCTTCTACCCATCCCGATCTTGGACGGGGGGCACATCCTGAGCTACCTTATCGAGTCGCTCAAGGGCAGTCCCCTCAGCGAAAGGACGGTCATGGTGGGTCAGTACCTCGGACTCGGGGCATTGGCGTGCCTGATCGGCCTGGCGCTTTTCAACGATTTTACGCGTTGAACCGGGGCCCAAGGCACAGAAACAGTGGTATCCGGTCGTCAGGCCGGTGCAAGTCAAATAAGAATTTCGGCGCGGGTGTGCGAGCTACTCCACACCGCGCCAACACGAACGTAAGTCCGTGATCGGTTGATGTATTTTCGGAGTGATTGAATGCGCCGTATTGCTGCCCTGATCCTGTTCGCCGCCCTGTACGCCCCCACGGTGTCGGCGTTCGATCCCTTTGTCGTATCGGATATCCGATTGGAAGGTCTGACCCGCGTCCCTGCCGGCACTGTGTTTGCCAGCTTTCCGATCGAAAAGGGCGATCGCATCGACCGGTTGCGCGCCTCCGAAGCGGTGCGCGCCCTGTTCAAGACCGGTTTTTTCAATGACATCCAGATTTCCCGACAGGGCTCGATTCTGGTGGTCACCCTGGTCGAGCGCCCCGCCATTTCCAAGCTGGAGCTGGTCGGCAACAAGGACATCAAGACCGAGGACCTGACCAAAGGCCTGCGCGAGATCGGTCTGGCGGAGGGTGAAACCTTCGACCGTCTGCAGCTTGATCGCATCGTGCAAGAGCTTACCCGCCAGTACAACAACCGCGGCAAGTACAGCGTTACCATCAAGCCCGAGGTGACCGAGCTCGACCGTAATCGCGTGGCCATCACCATCGCGATCAAGGAAGGCAAACCGGCCAAGATTCGCCACGTCAATATCGTCGGCAATACCAAGTTCACCGACGAAGAGATCCTCGAAGATTTCGAGCAACGCGAAACCGGCTGGCTCAGCTGGTACAGCAAGGACGACCAGTATTCGCGCGAGAAGCTCTCCGGCGACATGGAGAAGCTGGCCTCGTTTTATCAGGACCGTGGCTATGTCGACTTCGCCGTCGAATCGACCCAGGTCTCGATCAGCCCCGATCGTCGCAATCTCTTTCTCACCGCCAATGTGCGCGAGGGTGAGATCTACAAGCTCTCGGACGTCAAGCTCACCGGCGAGTTGATTTTCTCCGACGAGGTGATGCGCCGGTTGATATACGCCAAGCCGGGGGAGACCTATTCGCGCCGCAAGTTCGAAAACAGCGCCGACGCCATGCAACGCGTGCTGTCCAATGTCGGCTATGCCTTCGCCGAGGTAACGCCGATCCCACAGGTCGACAAGGACAATCGCACCATTGCGATCACCTTGCTGGTCAGTCCGGGCAAGCGTGTCTATGTGCGTCGCGTCAACTTCGTCGGCAACGAGCGTACCCAGGACGAAGTGATGCGCCGCGAAATGCGTCAGCTTGAGGGCTCATGGTTTTCGCAGGCCGCAGTCGACCGTTCCAAGATTCGACTGCAGCGCCTGGGTTATTTCAAGGACGTCACCATCGAAACGCCTAAAGTCGCCGGCACGGACGATCAGGTCGATGTGGTGGTCAAGGTCACCGAACAAAGTGCCGGCAGCTTCCAGTTCGGCGTCGGCTACTCCGAGTTCCAGGGTCTGATCACGACGTTGTCGGTGACTCAGCGCAACTTCCTCGGCAGCGGCAACAGCGTTGGCGTAACAGTACAGAACAACCGTTATACGCAGCGCTTCGACTTCAGCTTCTTCGATCCCTATTTCACCGACGACGGCGTCAGCCTGGGCTACCAGCTGAGTTATCGCAAGCAGGACTACAGCAGCAACAGCAACCTTGCCCAGTACACCTCGGACATCGTTTCCGCCGAGGTGCTGGCTGGCATACCGCTGACCGAAACCGACACCGTCTCGCTGTCGCTGGGTGTCGATCGCAACCAGTTGACCACGGTCGATGGCCTGACGCCGCTGTCGCTGATCCATCAGTTGATCGACGAACTTGGACCGCGTGCGCTGTTCCCCATCTTCCATACCAATGACGATGGCGACAACGACGAGAACGATCTCGACGACGACGATGGCATTCCCGGCACCGATCCGCTGAACTTCGGTGGCAACCGTCGCTGGAACGTCAACACCTGGAGCATGTCGGCAGGCTGGGCCCGCGACTCGCGCAACAAGTTCTTCGCCCCGACCAGCGGTTCCTTCCAACGCGTTAGCGCCGAAGTCGCGCTGCCGGGTTCGGACTTCGAATACTGGAAGCTCAACTACGAATATGGCCGTTACTTTCCGATCACTGCGGGCTGGTCGATTCTGACCCGCGGCGAACTGGGCTATGGTGATGGCTATGGCAACAACAAGTCGCTGCCTTTCTATCAGAACTTCTATGCGGGCGGCGTGCGCTCGGTGCGTGGCTTCGAAGACAACACCCTGGGCCCGACAGAAAACATCGGAACCACTGCCAGCACCTTCCTGCAGCCCCTGGGTGGGTCGTTCAAGACCGTCGGCTCGGTCGAGCTGATCTTCCCGACGCCGTTCAGCAAAGTCGACAGCGATACTTCGCAGTTCTCCGCGTTCTTTGACGTCGGCAACGTATTCCAGGATTACGATGCCTTCGATGTCGGCGAGCTGCGTGCGTCCACCGGTCTCTCGTTCAAGTGGCAGGCACCGGTCGGCCCGATCGTCATCAACCTGGTGGCACCGCTGAAGAAGAAGGATGGCGATCGCACCGAGTCGATCCAGTTCTCGTTCGGTAACCAGTTCTGACTTTTATGCTGCGGGACACAGCACCCGCAGCATAAAAGTGCAAAGTATCTCCTAACCCCTCCCCAGCCCTCCCCGAACATCGGGGAGGGAGTAAAGCAACAGTCGCACCCCCATTGCTACTTGCCGTCGGAAAGCCGTAGCCCGCAGCATCAAAGTACAAAGTACGTCCTACCCCTCCCCAGCCCTCCCTGAACATCGGGGAGGGAGTAAAGGCAACAGTCGCGGCCCCCAAAAAACGATGCGTGCAATCGATCGAATCCAGCGGGGCCCTTTCAGGATCGGTTTGATACTGCTGGGTCTGCTGTTGCCGATTGCCGGTTGGGCACAGTCGCAGAAGATCGGCTACGTCGATATGAAGCGCCTGCTCGACAATGCCCCCCAGGTCGCTGCTGGCCGGCAACGCATCGAAGCCGAGTTTGCCGGGCGCGACCGACAGCTCCAGGCCGAGCGAACCCGACTGACCGAACTGGAGGCACGCGAGGCGCGTGACGCCGCGGTCATGCCCAAAGCCGCTGCTGAAGCTTTGCATCGCGAAATTCAGACACTCAAGCGCACCATAGACCGCACCATCGTCAAGTTGAACGAAGACCTGAAAAATCGCCGCGACGAGGAAATGAATCGACGCTGGCCGGTGATCAACGATGCGCTGATCGAGTATTCGCGTGAAAACAATTTCGATCTGGTGCTGACCGCGCCGGTGCTTTACGCCAGCCCGAGGATAGACATCACTGATGAGGTATTGGCACGACTTCAGGCTCGAGCCGAATCCGGTGGACCGCGCTGATGCCGTTGCGCGCAAGCTTTCGCCTGCGCGACCTGGCCGAACGATTTGGCCTGGAGCTGATTGGTGACGGCGAACATGTCGTGGAGGGCGTAGGCACTCTGACGCATGCATCCGCACAGCAAGTGAGCTTCCTGGCCAATCCACGTTATCGCGGCGAATTGGCGGCGTCCGCAGCTGGAGCCGTGGTGATCGCACGCGCAGATGCCGAAGGCCTCGCCCGCAATCTGTTGATCAGCCGCAATCCCTACGCGGATTTCGCGCGCATCGGACAATGTTTCGAGCTTCGGGCCGCGGCGGTGCCAGGCATACATGCCAGTGCCGTCGTCGAACCCGGAGCGTCGATTGATGCCGGCGCCAGCATTGGGCCGCTGTGCTCTATCGGCACTGGCACCCGCATAGAAGCCGGCGCGGAGATCGGGCCGGGTTGCGTGATCGGAGCCAACTGCGTGATCGGCGCACAAACCCGTCTGGTGGCACGCGTCACCCTGGTGGAGCGCGTGCGTATCGGCAGGCGTGTGCTGATCCATCCCGGTGCTGTACTCGGCGCCGATGGTTTCGGCCTGGCCTTTGATGCCGGACAGTGGCTCAAGGTGCCGCAACTGGGCGGCGTAGTCATCGGTGACGACTGCGAGATCGGTGCCAACACCACGATTGACCGCGGTGCGCTGGAAGACACCGTGCTCGAAGACGACGTCCGGCTCGACAATCAAATTCAGGTCGCGCACAACGTCTTCATTGGCGCGCACACCGCAATTGCCGGGTGTGCAGCCATTGCCGGCAGCGCGCGCATCGGCCGCAACTGCCTGATTGGCGGCGGCGCAGGTATCATTGGCCACATCGAAATCGCCGATCGCGTGGTGATCGGGGCCATGAGCCTGGTCACCCACAGTTTGCGTGAGCCCGGCGAATACTGCTCGGGCACGCCCATCCAGGAAAAGCGTGAGTGGCGCAAGAACGCCGCGCGGTTTCGTCACCTCGATGAGCTGGCGCGAAAGATCATAAACAGGAACCCAGGCAATGACCATTGATTCAACCATCAAGCTGCCGATCGACGTGCGCCAGATCGCCGCCATTCTGCCGCACCGATATCCCTTCCTGCTGGTCGACCGCATTACCGAGTTCGAACCCGGCAAGCGCGTGCGCGCGCTGAAGAACGTCACCTTCAACGAACCGTTCTTCATGGGTCACTTCCCCGGACATCCGGTGATGCCCGGCGTACTGGTGATCGAAGCAATGGCGCAGGCCTCAGGCATCCTGACCCAGCTCTCCAACGGCTTCGATGCCAAGGCCAATCAGCTGTATTACCTGGTGCGCGTCGACAACGCGCGCTTCTCACGCACCGTGGTACCCGGCGATCAGCTGATCATGGACGTGGTGCAGAAGCGCATGATCCGGCGCATGGGCAAGTACGAATGTCGCGCCTCGGTGGATGGCGTCGAAGTGGCCAGTGCCGAGATCCTGTGCGCAGCGCCGGAGCAGAGTGCATGATCCAAACCGGGACGATCCACGCAACCGCCATCATCGAACCCGGTGCCCGTATCGGCAGCAATGTCTCGATCGGCGCATATTCGATCATCGGCGCCAACGTTGAGATCGGCGACGACTGTCTGATCGGCCCACACGTGGTGATACAAGGCCCAACCAGGATCGGTCTGCGCAATCGCTTTTACCAGTTCGGCTCGATCGGTGCCGACCCGCAGGACAAGAAGTTTCATGGCGAGCAGGCCATGCTGGATATCGGCGACGACAACATGTTCCGCGAATTCGTCACCATCAATCGCGGCACCGGCGATGGCGGCGGCATTACCCGTATTGGCAATGACAACTGGCTGATGGCCTATGTGCATATGGCGCACGACTGTGTCGTCGGCAACCACACCATCTTCGCCAATGCGGCCTCGCTGGCGGGTCATGTGCGTGTCGACGACTATGCCATCCTCGGCGGCTTCACCCTGGTGCATCAGTTCTGTCAGATCGGTGCGCATGCGTTCACATCGATGGGTTCGGTGATCAACCGCGACGTTCCGCCATTTGTGACGGTGGCCGGCAATTTCGCCGAGCCCAAGGGCATCAACAGCGAAGGTCTGAAGCGACGAGGCTATGCCGCCGACAAAATCATGTCGATCCGCCGCGCCTACAAAACTTTATACATGTCCGGTTTGCCGCTGGCCGAAGCACGCAACCAGATCGACCAGGCCGCCGGTGCCGACGAGGAATTACGCATGCTGGTCGAATTCATCGACCGTAGCGAACGCAGTCTGATTCGCTGAGCGTAGTCACCAGTTTGTAGATGCGGGGCCTGACCCGCATGCTGTTGACGTTCGGCGCCATGCAATCAAAATCGAGGGCATGCGGGTCAGGCGCCGCATCTACATGTGCCCTTTCAAACTTTAGGTAATGGCATTGAGTCCGACCTCGCCTTTGCGTATCGCCCTGGTCGCCGGAGAAACCTCTGGCGATCAGCTTGGCGGCCCATTGATCACTGCCCTGCGCGCGCGCTATCCCAATGCCGAGTTCGCCGGCATCGGTGGACCCTTGATGCAGGCCGCGGGTCTGCAGGCCTGGCATCAAGCTGAAGAACTCGCAGTAATGGGGCTGGTCGAGGTGTTGCGTCATCTGCCACGATTGATCGGACTGCGCAAATCGGTGTGCCAGCGCCTGCGGCACTGGCAACCCGACGTATTCATCGGTATCGATGCGCCCGACTTTAATCTGGGGCTGGAGCGTAGGCTGCGCCAGTCCGGTATCCGCACCATCCACTACGTCAGCCCGTCGGTCTGGGCCTGGCGCGAGAACCGTGCCGAAAAAATCGGTGCCAGCGCCGATCGCGTACTCTGCCTGTTTCCGATGGAGCCGCCGATCTATGCGCGCCACAACGTCGATGCGCGTTTCGTCGGCCACCCACTCGCCGACCGTTTTGAATTGAATCCGCATCGCGAAAGCGCGCGCCGCGAACTCGGTATTGCCGACGATGCTCGGGTGCTCGCCCTGCTGCCCGGCAGCCGTCTCAGCGAAATCCATAGACTGGCCGCGCATTTCATCGCTGCCGGATTGATCTGCGAGCAGGCCATCCCAGGACTGCAGCTGATCGCGCCGATGGCGACACCGGCCTGTCGCATTGCGTTCGAGAAAATACTGGCTGAGCAATCCGCGTCAGATCAAGTGCGCTGTCTGGATGCGCAATCGCATCAGTCAATGATTGCTGCAGACGCCGTGCTGGTCGCCTCGGGTACGGCCGCGCTGGAAGTGATGCTGGCCAAACGCCCCATGGTGGTCAGCTATCGCATCGCCGCGCTGAGCTATTGGATCGTGCGCACGTTCGGCCTGCTCAAATCAAAGGTGGTGTCGCTGCCGAATATCCTTGCCGGCGAACAAATCGTGCCCGAGCTGTTGCAGGATGATTGCCGCGGCGACAAACTAGCAGCGACGTTGTTGCCGCTGCTGCAGAATGTGCAGGCCGCCGATACGCAGATCACGCATTTCTATAAACTGCACCTTGCCCTGCAAGGCGGCGGTGCCGAATCAGCAGCCGCTGCGGTAGCTGAACTCATCGACACCACACGAACCTGAGCCGATGCAATACACCATCCTGACCGCAGGCGTCGACGAAGCCGGACGCGGACCGCTGGCCGGACCTGTGGTAATCGCTGCCGTGATCCTAGATCCAGCACGACCGATCGAGGGTTTGAATGATTCGAAAAAACTCACCGCACAGGAGCGGGATCGGCTCGCTCCATTGATCTGCGCACAGGCGCTGGCGTTCCATATCGAAGTGGTGTCGTGCACCGAGATCGACCAGCACAACATTCTGCAGGCCACGCTGCGCGGCATGGCGCGCTCGTTGCGCAGCCTGGTCATGGCCCCTGAGTACGCCTTGATCGACGGCAACAAGCTGCCCAAGGACCTGCCCTGCGCCGCACGCGCTATCGTCCAGGGCGATGCATTGGAACCGGCGATCAGCGCCGCCAGCATCCTGGCCAAGGTCGAACGCGATAGGTTGATGGTGGCGATGGACGCCCTATTTCCGGGCTACGGATTTGCCCAGCACAAGGGTTACCCGACGCCGGAACATCTGGTGGCTTTGTCACTGCTCGGTCCCTGCAACCAGCACCGGCGCAGCTTTGCGCCGGTACGCGCCGCGATGATGCCGCAGCTGTTCTGAAGCTGCGACGTAGGAGCGGCGTGAGCCGTGATTCTCGACGCTTTCGCAACTTTGGGGAGTTGTGGGAGCGGCGTCCCGCCGCGAATCCACACGCTGCGGCCATCCCATTCGCGGCGGGACGCCGCTCCCACACCGTCAGACCAGCTTGATCTCGCGCAACCGCTCCATCAGATACTCGTGCGAGGTGATTGGGGTCGGGTAGCGATTGGGCCGATCGGCGCTGATGCAGCTCGGCAGGGTCTCGATCAGATAATCCGGATTCGGGTGCAGGAAGAACGGCACCGAATAACGCGGTTGCCGCGCCTGCTCACCGGGTGGATTGACCACGCGATGCGTCGTCGATGGATAAACATGATTGGTCAGGCGCTGCAGCATGTCGCCGATGTTCACCACGATGGTATCGCCCTGCGTCGTGATGGGCAGCCAGGTGCCTTCCTTGGTCAGTAGCTCCAGACCCGCAGCACTGGCACCCACCAGCAGGGTGATGAAGTTGATGTCCTCGTGCGCACCCGCGCGCACGTTCGGAACATCTGGCGCGGTGATCGGCGGATAATGAATCGGGCGCAGGATGCTGTTGCCGAAGTTGATCTTGTCGTCGAAGAAATGCTCGGGCAGATTGATGTGCAGCGCCAGTGCGCGCAAAACGCGCGCGCCCAGATCATCGAGCGCCTTGTACAGCGCGTAACCGTGTTCGCGGAATTCCGGCACTTCCTCGGGCCACAGGTTCGCCGGCATGACGTCGGCATATTTGGAGTCGCGCGGAATCTCGCGGCCAAAATGCCAGAACTCCTTCAGATCCGGATATTTTGAATCCTTGGCGGTCTCGACCATAAAGCCGGTATAGCCGCGCGCGCCGCCGATGCCGGGCACGTGATACTTGCGCTTGGTAGCTTCCGGCAGTGCGAAGAATTTCTTGAAGGCATTGTAGGACTTGTCGATCAAGTCCTTGGAAATGCCATGGCCGCTGATGCCGCAGAATCCGTATTCGCGGTAGGCGGCACCAATGTCGGCGACGAAAGCCTCGCGGTCGCTGTCGAAGCGGCCGATGTCTAGGGTGGGAACATGTTTGCTCATGGGCTGACCTGTGTGGGCATGGGTGGGCAATGCTGGCGCCGGTCCTGACTTCGATACCACGGGGAAACTCTTGAAACCTCTGCGATGACGCAGACGAGGTTTCAGGAGGTTCCCGACAGCCAATCAGGAGCTACCGGGCAGCTGATGATACGGCCTCGGCCAAGCTGCTCGCCAGTTTCTCAACCTCGTCGACCCGTTCAGCCTCCACCGTGACCCGAACCACTGGCTCGGTGCCCGAAGCACGCAGCACGACCCGGCCGCGGCCGCGCAATATCTGTTCGATGCGTTCGCGCTCCGCCTGCACCGAGCCGGCCGCCAGGGGACGCGATCCACGTTCAATACGCACGTTGATCGTGCGCTGCGGAAAACGCGGCAGCGCAGCGCGCCAATCGGCGGCAGAACGCCGGCTGCGCTGCAGCGCTTCCAGTACCTGCAAGGCGCTGACCATGGCGTCGCCGGTGCCGGCACGATCCAGACAGAGGATATGTCCCGAAGCCTCGCCGCCCAGAATTCCGCCCAACGCCACCAAGCGTTCGTGTACAAAACGGTCGCCGACATTGGCGCGCTCGAAGGCGATTCCGGATTCGGCCATGCGTTTCTCCAGCGCGTAATTGGTCATCAAAGTACCGACCACCGGCCCACTCAGTCGGCCGCTTTGCTTCCAGTCGCAGCCCAGGATGTGCAGCAGATCGTCGCCGTCGAGCAGCTCGCCTGCTGCATCGACGAGCATTACTCGATCGCCATCGCCATCGAAGGCGATGCCAAGATCGGCGCGATATTCCAGCACCGCCGCCTGCAGCGACTGCGGATGCGTGGACCCGCAGCCCTGATTGATGTTCAAGCCATCGGGCGCGGCACCGATGCACTGCACCTCGGCACCCATCGCCGCAAAAAGCTGCGGCGCCAACTTGTAGGTCGCGCCATGCGCGCAATCCAACACCACACGCAGACCATCCATCCGAAAATCGGCAGGCACGCTGGCGCGGCAGAAATCCAGATAACGCGCACCCGCATCCAGCATGCGCGAGGCTTTACCGAGCTGATCGGGCATCGCATTGCAGAATTCGCCCGCCAACGCCTCCTCGATCGCCAGCTCGACGGAATCCGCAAGCTTTTCGCCCGCCGCCGAAAAAAACTTGAAACCATTGTCGTGATGCGGGTTATGCGAAGCGCTGATCACGATGCCGGCACAGGCTCCGGTCTGCCGCACCAGATACGCGACGCCTGGCGTAGGAATCGGGCCAAGCAACTGCGCATTGGCACCCGCCGCGATCAGCCCGGCCTGCAATCCGGCCTCCAGCATGTAGCCGGACAGCCGCGTGTCCTTGCCGATCAGCACCGTACGCTGTGCGCCCTGCATCAGCACCCGGCCCGCGGCATTGCCCAGCCGCAATGCAAACTCCGCGGTGATCGGCGTCTCGCCGACATGACCGCGGATGCCGTCGGTGCCGAAGTATTGTTTTTGCGCCATGGTCGTTCCGTGTCGAATAATGCGAAGTATCGCTGAGTAGGCCGTGCTTGTGGAGCGCATTCACCTGTGGGTCCGACCTGTGGTCGGACGCTTATTCAGCTGCGACGATTCATCCAGGAGCGTCGGCGCATAGCGCGGACCCACATCCCGGCTACGCCCTGGCGAAATCGAAGGTCAGCAATTCCCTGATATCGGCAACTCCCAGCAGACACATCAGCAATCGATCCATCCCCATCGCCACACCGGCGCAGTCCGGAAGACCAGGCAGTGCCGCGAGCAGGCGTTCGTCGATGGACGGTAACGGAAGTCCACGCGCGACACGCACTGCTTGATCGCGCTCGAAGCGCAGACGCTGCTCGGCCGCATCGTTCAACTCGTGATAGCCATTAGCCAGCTCCCGCGCACCCAGATAGGCCTCAAAACGCTCCGCAACCGGCGGTTCGCCGTGGCGAATCCGCGCCAACGCACACTGCGTCGCCGGATAGTCGTAGACCAGCAACAGTCGGGCATCCGGATTGGCCGGCTGAAGCCTATGCGTGATGATCAGATCCATCCAGTCGTCGCGCCCCAGACCCTGCGCATCGATGCGCACGTCGGACAGTGTGCTTTGCAGTTCTTCGACAGTCGCGGTGTGCGGATCGATTTCCAGCGACTGAAAGAACCAGTCGCGATAACTGATCTCGACGACATCGGCCCTGCGTTCAAATAGCACCAGCGTCGATACAATCAATGCCGACACTTCCGTCATCAGGCGACGGTGATCCGAACCGACGCGATACCACTCCAGCATGGTGAATTCGGGATTATGCCGAGCGCCGGCCTCGCCATTGCGAAATACACGGCCAAGCTCATAGCAATCGCCGATGCCCGCGGCCAGCAGACGCTTGAGCGGAAATTCCGGCGAGGTGCGCAGCCAGCGTCGGCGCACACCGGCATCGGTGTGACCGCTGAACTCGGTGTGGAAGCTCTCGATATTCGGATCGGTGTTGCCGGCGGCGGAGAGGAGCGGTGTTTCCACCTCCAGCACCGCATGCTCCGCGAAAAACGCGCGGACGTGGGCGTAGAGACGGGCGCGGGCGCGGAGATAGGCGAATGTAGGAGCGGCGTCAGTCGCGATTCCCGACGATGCCGCAGCGCCAAGAGCATCGCGGCTGACGCCGCTCCTACATTTTCTATTCATCCCCCATGCTCCGCCAGCAACGCCAGCAGGCCCTCTTCATCAAGCACCTGCACACCCAGCTCCTGCGCCTTGTCGAGCTTGGAGCCGGCCTCGGTGCCAGCAACAAGGAAGCTGGTTTTCTTCGACACGCTGCCTGAGAGTTTCGCCCCCAATGCCTCCAGCCGCGCTCCAGCCTGGTCACGGGTCATCGAGGCCAACGTACCGGTGAGCACCGCTGTCTTGCCGGTCAATGGGCCGGCGGCTGCGACTGTCGGTGCACGTTCGCGCAATGCGGCGGTTTGCATATCGATGTCCCGCAGGCGCCGCTGCCAATCGGCGTCGGCAAACAACTGGCGCAACTGCGCCAACGCGGCGTCGTTCCAGCCGAGGCTTCGCAGCTCCACATCATCAAGCAATGCCAACGCGGCGAAATTCGTGGCGCGTTCGCCGGTGTTGCGGAACACTGTGCCGGCCGTGCTCGGAAAGAAGGCACGATCCGGCGCGGCATTGAGCGTCTTTACCGCCTGCAACAGCGTCGTCATATCCAGACCGGTCACGAATGCGGCCGAAGGCGCCTCAGGGTTTTGCGGCGTCACACCGGCCTCGCGCAGCTGATCGATCACTTCGCGGTTGTGCGGTTCGGCAAAGAACGCCGCAACCGATTCGGCGACGGTACGGCCGATATTGTCTACCGCCATCAGCAGCACCGCATCGGCGCGACGCACCTCGTCGAAATCGCCGAAGGCATTGGCAAGGTCTTTCGCCGTGCCCTCGCCAGCCTGCGGTATGCCAAGCGCGAACAGCAGCCGCTGCAGCGTCGGGCGCCGGCTCGCATCGATGCCCGCGAGCAGGTTTTCTGCCCACTTGGTCGGCACCTTCTTCTTGGGATCGGGCACCACACTGTCACGCTCGTCCTGCAACCGTTTCAGCTCCATCAAATCGGGCAGCGTCAGCGTGTACAGATCGGCGACGTTGGCGAGCGGGCGCTGCGCCTCGCTGCGACGCAAGAACGGCAACACCACCATGTCATCGATGGTTTCGCTGCCCAATCCTTCGATATCCATCGCGCGTCGCGATGCGAAATGACGTATCGCCTCTTTGCGCTGCGCCGGGCAGATCAGTCCACCGCTGCAGCGCACGACGGCGAACTCTTCTTCGCGGATTACCTGCGAGCCGCATTCCGGGCAGGTTTCCGGCATTGCCCATTCCACTGTATGCGGTGGCCGCTGTTCGATAACGACGCGCACCACTTCGGGGATCACGTCGCCGGCACGGCGTACGATCACCATGTCGCCAACGCGCACGTCCTTGCGGCGCACCTCGCTCTCGTTATGCAGCGTGGCATTGGTCACCACGACACCGGCGACCTGCACCGGTTCCAGCCGCGCCACTGGTGTCAGTGCACCAGTGCGACCGACCTGGACCTCGATCGCGACGACCCGGGTCTGTTCTTCCAGTGCCGGGAACTTGTGCGCAATGGCCCAGCGCGGCGCGCGCGAGACGAAGCCGAGCTCGGCCTGCAGATCGTAGCGATCGACCTTGTAGACCACGCCGTCGATATCCACGTCCAGATCGTTGCGCCGGATGCCGATGGCCTGAAAATAGTTAAGCAATCCCTGCAAACCGCGCGCGGTGCGCACTTCGCTGTGCAGCGGAAGTCCGAGCAGGCGCAGCCGCTGCAGAGTTTCGGAATGACGAGGCGGCAAATCCCAACCTTCGACTATGCCCAGCGCATATGCGTAGAAGCCGAGCGGACGCTGCGCTGTCATCGCCGGATCGAGTTGACGCAGCGAACCGGCCGCGCCATTGCGCGGGTTCGCCAGGGTCTTCTCGCCACGTTCTCGCGCGGCAGCGTTGAAGGCTTCGAACGCCTTGCGCGGCATCACCACTTCGCCACGTACCTCCAGCACTGCCGGCGGTGCGTCGGTGTTCAAGCGCAGCGGTATCGAGCGCACGGTGCGAAGATTGGCGGTGACATCCTCGCCGGTGGCGCCGTCGCCGCGCGTGGCGCCGCGCACAAACAACCCGTGTTCATAGCGCAGGCTGATCGCGAGACCGTCGAGTTTGGGCTCGACCGAAAACTCGGGGTCGGCCTCACCGGTCATATCACTGATGCGGCGTACAAAGTCGGCGACGTCCTGCTCACTGAAGGCATTGCCCAGCGACAGCATCGGCAGCTGATGCACCACCTCGGCAAACGCCCGCGACGGCGTGCCGCTGACACGCTGCGTCGGCGAATCGGACGTCACCAGATCGGGATGCGCCGCCTCGATCGCGCGCAGCTCGCGCATCAGCCGATCGTATTCGCTATCGCTGATGCCGGGCTCGTCGAGCACGTAATAGCGATGATCGTTGAGGGCGATCTGGCGGCGCAGGTGAGCGGCGCGGTGGGCAGGAGTGTCGGAAGATTCTGAGGTCATGCGGCAATTCTAACGAGCTGACCCGTGCCTGTGGGTCCGACGTGCGGTCGGTCGCTCCTCATCTTCCACATACCTAAGATACAAAGCGTCCGACCGCAGGTCGGACCCACAGAAGCATCGCGGCTTACACCGCGCCAATGCCGATGTTTTCAACCACCGGAGCTTGCTTGCGCGCAAAGCGCCGCGTAAATGTCTCCATCGCCGCGAATGCTGCCGGGATCACGATCAAACTGAGCAGGGTCGAGGTAATCAGGCCGCCGATCACCGCCACCGCCATGGGCTGCCGAAACGCCGCATCGGCACCGAAACCGAAGGCGATCGGCGTCATGCCGGCGGTCATCGCTATCGAGGTCATCAGCACCGGGCGGGCGCGCTTGCGGCAGGCGTCGATCACCGCATCATGCATGCTCATTCCCTGATCGTGCTCGGCGATTACCGCGTAGTCAACCAGCAGAATGGAGTTCTTGGTGGCAATGCCGATCAGCATCAGCAGGCCGATCAGCGCCGGCAGCGACAACAGCGTTCCGGTCAGCAGCATCAGTCCGAACGCGCCACCCGCCGACAGCGGCACCGCGGCCAGAATGATCAGCGGATGGCTGGCACTGTTGAACAGCAGCAACAATACCGCGTAGATGCAGAAGATGCCGGCCGCCATCGCCAGCAGGAAGCCGACGAACAGCTCCACGAAGATTTCCGAGTCGCCGGTATTCAGCACCTGCACTCCAGGCGGCAGCTTTTGCAGCGATGGCAGCTGCTCGACCTGCGCCATGATCTCGCCCAGCGGCTGACCGTTGAGTTCTGCCGTGAAAGTGATGTTGCGCTGGCGCCCAAAGCGCGCGACCTGCGAGGGCCCACTGGCACGCCGCACCGTGGCCACCGCCGACAGGGGCACCGTGCCGCCGCGGGTACTGGGCACGCGCAGCAACTGCAGCAGACTCTCGTCGGTCAAGGCATCCTCATTGAGCCGCACGCGGATCGGTATCTGACGATCGGCCAGATTGAGCTTGGCCAATCGCTGACGATAATCGCCACTGGTGGCGATACGCGCCGCTTCGGCGATATCTATCGTGGATACGCCGAGGTCCGCGGCACGCTGAGCATCCGGCTCGATCACCCATTCCGGCCGCAGCAACGAGGCGGTGGAACTGATCGTGCCCAGGCCCTGGATGGTGCGCAGATCGCGCTCGAAAATCTGCGCAGCGGCGTACAGGCGCACAGGATCGTCACCGGTCAGCACCAGCTGCATCTGCTCACCCGGTTCGCTGCTCAGAAAGCGCTGACGGATACCAGGAATATCACTGAGCATGCGCCGCGTCTCGCGCTCCAGCTCCTTCTGCGAACGTTCGCGCTCGCCCTCGGCGCCCCAGTCAATCACCAGCACGGCGCGGCGCACGTCATCGACACCGCTGACCGCCGGGTCACCCAGATCGACGGTGCCGCCCACCGTAGCGTAGACCTGTTTGGCCTCAGGCAGCGTCTGGATCATCGTGCGCGCCTGTTCGGAAAGACGCGCGGTCTCGTCCAGGCTCGCGCCTGGCGGCAACTCGATACTCAGATTGCTGCGGCCGAGATCCGATCCGGGAATGAACGTCGCCGGGATCAGCGGCACCAGCGCCAGAGAACCGATGAACATCGCCACTGCCAGCCACAGCGTCAGCGCACGGCGTTTCAAGGCGCGCTCGACCCAACCCAGATACCAGATCATCAACCGGCTATCGGCTTGCGCATGCGGTTTGGGCTTGAGCTGATACGCCGCCATCATCGGCGTCAGCAATCGCGCCACCAGCAAGGAGAACAGCACTGCAGTGGCCGCGGTCCAACCGAATTCCAGGAAGAACTTGCCGGCAATGCCGGGCATGAAGGCCACCGGCACGAACACTGCCGCCAGCGTCGCCGAAGTCGCAATGACCGCCAGACCGATTTCATCGGCAGCGTCCATCGCCGCCTGCTTCGGTGTCTTGCCCATGGCCAGATGGCGATCGATATTCTCCACCTCGACGATGGCATCATCGACCAGGATGCCGACAACCACCGCCAGCGCCAACAGCGTGATCAGATTGAGGCTGAAGCCGAACATCCACATCACCGCGAAGGTGGGAATGATCGATAGCGGCAGTGCCACTGCCGACACCCAGGTGCTGCGCCAGTCGCGCAGGAACCACCACACCACCAGCACCGCCAGCAGCGAGCCCTCCCACAACATTGCCATCGACGAATTGAACGAGCCGCGTACCTCCTCTACGGTGGAACTGATCAGGCTGAACTTCACCTTGGGGTGCGTCTTGATCAGCTCGGCAATCTTGGCTTCGATGCGATCGCCGACGTCGATCTCGCTGGAGCCTACGGTGCGCGTGACATCGAAACTGACTACCGGTTTGCCATTGAGCAGCGCCAGCTGCCGGCGCTCGGCATGCGCATCGCGAATCTCGGCCAGCGCCTGCAGAGGCACCTGGCGTCCATCCGGTAACACGATCGGAAACTGGCTCAGGTCCTGGGCGTTGCTTACCGTGCCTACAGCGCGTATCGCCTGCTCGCCCTGACCAATGGTGGCGCGGCCGCCCGAGCGTTCAAGCTGTGAACGCGCGAGCTGATCCGACACCTGGCCGGCGGTGATGCCATAGGCATTGAGCACGCCGGGACGAAGATCGACACGCACTTCGCGCTCGACACCGCCGCTGCGCCGCACTTCGCCCACGCCATTGACCGCATACAGGGCCTTGCTGACATCGTTGTCGACAAACCAGCTCAGTTCGCCCTCGCCCAGGCTGTCGGATGCCACCGCATAGGTCAGCAGCGAACCACCGGTGATGGTGATCTTCTGCACGATGGGCTCTTCGACCTCCTGCGGCAGGTCGCTGCGTATGCGGGTGACCGCATCGCGTACCTCATCCAGCGCCTCGTTGACGTCACGGCCGATCTTGAACTCGATATACGTGGTCGAAGCACCTTCCACCACCGTGGAGATGAGCTTGTTGATCTGCGGAATGCTGGCGACCGAGTCCTCGATCTTGCGCGTGACTTCGGCCTCCAGTTGATTAGGAGTGGCACCGGGCAGCACCACGGTGACGACGACACCGGGAAACGCGATATCCGGAAAACGCGACACCGCGAGCTTGTGGAAACCGACCAGTCCGGCAATGCCCAGCAGAATGAAGGTAAGGATCGCCGGCAATGGCCGGTTGATCGACCAGGCTGAAACGTTGATCGCCATGATCAGCCGCCCTTGGCGCTGAGGCCGGCGCTGGACCCGTCCGATGGCACGACGCGCACGCGATCGCCGTCGCTGAGGAATGCGGCGCCACTGACCACCACGCGATCGCCAGGCTCGATACCGCTGATGATTTCAGTGCGACCCTCGTGCCATTGCCCGGCTTCGATACGGCGCTGCTTCACCACATCCTTGTCACCCAGCACAAACGCATAACGATAGCCATCACGCTCGATGATCGCCTCCGAGGGCAGCATCGCAGTGACCGAGTTGCCGACCAGGATTTGCGCATTGGCAAACATCCCGGCCTTCAGTGCACCGGCAGATTCGATATCGGCATATACGGTGCCGGTGCGATTGACGGCATTCAGGCCCGGCGACACCTTGCGCACCTTGGCCGGCACCACGCCCGCCGCCGAAAAAATCTGCACTTCGGCTCCGGGCACAACCTGGACGAAATCGGTCTCGGGCAATTCCGCCCGCCATTCCAGCCGGCCCTGGCGAATCAGACGCAACAATTCGGCACCGGCCCCGACGACTTGACCAGGCTGCACCGTGCGCACTGAAATCAATCCATCATCGGGTGCGCGCAGGCTGGCGAATTCGACGCGCAACCGCGCCGATGCCAGCACGGCCTGAGCATTCAACACCGCCGCATCGGCGACACTTTCGCTGGCGATCATCTGGTCGATATCGCCCGCTGCCATCAATTTCCGTTCCTGCATACTGCGCGCGCGCACCGCATTGGCGTGTGCCAGTACCTGATTGGCCTTTGCCTGTTCCAGCATCGCCTGCTGCTGGCGCAATTCGGCCTGCAATGTGCGTTGATCCAGGCGCAGCAGCACATCGCCCTTTTTCACTGCGTCGCCGACTTCGACCAGCACGTCGGCAACGCGAACGCCGGCAAGTTCCACGCCCAGGCTCATTTCTTCCCAGGCGGAAATGGAACCTGAAGTGCTGATCCTGCGGCTCAGCGCGACCTGCTCCAACGCGCCTGCGGTCACCGTCAGACTGGGCGCGGACTTGGGTTTTTCCGGCTCCTTGCTGCAACCCACCAGCAAAAACACACTCAGCACCAACGCAGGGCGCCATCCCCTTTTCATTTCGACGATCATGAATTTCAACTCTAGTGGGAATTTGGATACGGCACGATATCTGCAAATTCCGACGAATTGCGGCAATTCAAGGTGCCAATTCAGCCTGTGATCACGAGTTGTTGGAGCACGTCACGGAATGCCATGGATTCGTCGGGTGGGTGCAACCCACCACTATGGAGCGTTCGACAATGGTGGGCTGCACCCTCCCTACGTCTATCTATTTTTTGGCCGGAATCCGCTCATAAACCACCACCCCGCCTTCTTCCACCTTCGCAATCTGCTCGGCCGTGCTGCCGTTTTCGACATAGGTCTCGCTGCGCGAAAACGAATCGGCAGCGCCGAGCTTCAACCACATCAAGTGCTGATGCCAGCCGCCGGGCACCGAAAGATTGCCGCCGTCCTTGAGCGCAAAATCGAACCGTTCCGAATTCGCTGCGGGTATCCAGCGCAGTCGGGGTTGAGTGCCCTGCGGGCAGTAGTGCGTGGCGAACAGTTCCCCGTCGTCTACGTAGTACATCGTGATCGATTCCCGGCCAGGCGCCAGTGTCCAGGTCTCGACCAGCACGGTGCCACCGGCGCTCAAGCGATAATTGACGCGATGCGAGCGGCCGTTGTCGAAGGTACCGCTCCAATCGCCCGTCAACGCACTGAGCCTGGAAAAGACTTCGGTAGCCGTCGGTAAGTCGGCAGTGCGCGCCTCAGCTTGCGCAGTCGCGGAGGTATCCGCCTGCTCCGAGCGCGCAAATGTCATGGAAGTAAACAACAGTGGCAAAACACACAGTGATAGCAGCAGTGATCGCATAATCGCTCCAACGGGGAATGAATCACAGCACTGTAACCCGATGGCGGCGGGACACGATGCGCGTCGAATCGACTGGGCGCAAATCCGGCTCGGATCGGCGCGTTTCCGGCACCCGATGGCATTTCGCCCATGCCCACGACCGCTAGAGCCGCAGGCTCCACGATTTCTCCATAGTGCGTGCACATTGCAGCCGCAAAGTCTTCGCCCATCGAACCCGCTGGCACGCATCCGCGCTCCGGCAAAACACAAACAACTTAATGAGGACCACGACCATGCAGCAGCGCCGCACATCGATCGCCATCCTGCTCTCGGGGCTGTTCGTCGGCAACGCATGCATCGCCCAGGTGCCACCACAGCCACTGGGTGCGCCGCCAATCCCGGCGCAGAATCCCCAAACCCCGGCCAAGATCAATCTCGGCAAGGCCTTGTTCTGGGAAGAACAGCTGTCGGTCACCGGCACCGTGGCCTGCGGCACCTGCCATCGCCCATCCAACGCCGGCACCGATCCGCGCAGTCTCTTCGTCAACGCCGGCAGCACACATCCAGGACCGGACAACGTGTTCGGCAACACCGATGACATCCAAGGTTCCGGCGGGGTGCCCTCGCATCTGAACTCCGGGCTCTATCAACTCAGCACGCGTTTTGGACTGGCGCCGCAAGTCGGTGCGCGCAAGACGCCATCGATGGTCAATGCGGGGTATTCGCCACGGCTTTTCTGGGACGGCCGCGCCGGAGCCAGCTTCAGCGATCCGATCACCGGCCAGCTGCTGATTCCGCAAGGTGCTGCGCTGGAGAACCAGGCGCTGGCGCCGCTGCTCGACACCAGCGAGATGTCGCCACAGGGCGGCGTGGTCGGCGAGATCGCCAGCCGTATCGTCAATGCGCGCCCACTCGCGCTGGCCAACAACATTCCGTCGGCGCTGCAGACCTGGATCAATGGCCGCAGCTATCCGGCATTGTTCGCCGAAGTGTTCGGTACCGGTGAGGTCACGCCGGCGCGCATCGCCATGGCCATGGCCAGCTATCAGCGCACACTCAATGCGACGCAGACGCCGATCGACCAGCAATTCGCCGGCCAGCAGGTACTGACGCAGCAGGAGCTGGACGGCCAGCAGGTTTTCATCAACAACGACTGTGCTGCCTGCCACGCCGGCAATCGCTTCACGGACGAGAACTTCCGCTACATCGGCGTGCGTCCGGTCAACGACGATCTCGGCCGCTTCCTGCAGACCGGCAACAACGCCGACCGTGGCGCGTTCCGCGTACCCAGTCTGCGCAATGTGCAGATGCGCGCGCCGTACATGCACAACGGCCGCTTCGCGACACTGGAAGAGGTTGTCGAGTTCTACAACCGCGGGGGCGATTTCACCGCCCCGAACAAGGACCCGCGCGTACGTCCACGCAACCTGACGCAGGGCCAGAAAAACGCCCTGCTCGCCTTTCTGCGCCGCCCACTCACCGATCCCCGCGTCGCAGCCGAACAGGTGCCTTTTGATCGCCCCACGCTGTACAGCGAGTCGAACCATGTACCGGTGATCACCGGCACTGCTGCATCCGGCAGCAATGGCATTGCACCCAGCATCACCGCGATCGAACCGCCGCTGCTGGGCAACAGCAATTTCACCGTCGGCCTGGCCAACGCTCTGGGCGGCGCAAGCGCCACGCTGGTGGTCAGCTCCAGCGATCCCGGTATTCAAGCCACCGTTCCGACCGGCGACTTCGCCAATCTCAGCACGGTAGTCGCCGGCAGCGGTAACGCGTCGCTGCATCTGGATCTCGGCAACGATCCCGCGCTGATCGGACAGACACTGTTCGGCCGCTATTACATCGCCGACCCGGCTGCGAACAATGGCCTGGCAGTGACATCGGCATTCCGCATCACGGTGTTTGATGTCGCGCCTGACATGCTGATGGTGGATGGGTTCGAGTAAGTCCCGTGCGTGCGTAACACTCGCCACGCGATGCAGGGGACTATGCTGCGCGGACCTGAGCTCGCGGAGTCCGCCATGAATCGCCCTGCCCAATCACTCGACTACGCCAGCGCGGCCACGCGCTGGTTTGCACGCCGCAGCGGCGGCGTAGACCACGCGCTGCACGAGGTGATGCGCCGGGCTTCGGAACGCGAAGTCATGGCCGAGGACCCGAACCGTAAACTTGACGAACAGTCGACCTTTGGCGGGCGCCTGGCCGATCGCGTCGCGTCATTCGGCGGCTCTTGGGTGTTCATCAGCCTGTTCGGCGTCGCACTCGCCGGATGGGTGCTGCTGAATACCGAATTCCTCGGCAAGACCGCATTCGATCCTTACCCGTATATTTTTCTCAACCTGATGCTGTCCATGCTTGCGGCCATACAAGCGCCCATCATCCTGATGAGCCAGAACCGCCAGGCCGCCAAGGATCGACTGATGGCTGCACATGACTATCAGATCAACCTCAAGGCCGAGGTCGAGATCATGGCGCTGCACGAGAAGATGGACCTGGTGCGCTCTGAGCAACTCGCCACATTGATCGAACAGCAGCAGCGGCATCTTGAGATGTTGACCAAGCTCACGCTGGCCAAGGCGAAAGGGGAATGAGCAGCCAGCCCGATCAGCACAGACCGGGCGAGCTGCTTTTGATTGACCGGCTACGGTTCCCTAATACACATCGGGACGTTGCGAATAGAACCTGGGCTTATGCATCTGCGGCGGAATCAGCGGATTGAGTTCGCTGCCGGTCATGAACTTACTGAAGTTATCCTGCGAAAACTCCACCGGCACCAGGGCCGTGCAGCTGACGGAAACGCCGTTCTTCTTCGCCGGGGCAAAGCGGGCGTCCTTCACCACATTCATTGCCGATTTCTCGTAGGCGCGGCTCAGATTGCTTTCGGCAATGGCGACATCTGTAGGCCGGCCTTCCGCATCCAGCGCGACGCTGACGATCACCTGTCCGTTCCTGTTTGAATACAGTCGGCCCGCAATCCTCGGATACCGCGGTTTGTCGATCGCCAGCAGTATGGGAAGTTCGATTTCGTCGTACGCAGCTTCCGTACCTTTTTCGGCCGGTACATCCGCCGATTCGGGCGCGACTTGGACGGTGGCCTGCAACGCGCCGACGACATAGCTGTGCACTGTGTCGACCCGAGCCGAATTCAACGCCGCCAACATCGGCCTGACCACGTTCGCCGGCACTTCAGCCGCGATGATGACCGGCGAGGATTGGATCACAGGAACGACTTCGACGGCGGGGACGAGATTGACTGCCGGAACAGCATCCACGACTGGAGCGGGCACGATGACCGGCATTGGCAAAGGTTCAGGTCTCGGCTGGATGACGGGCGCTGGCGCGACAACGCGAGCAGCTCGGATTGCGGCAACGCCAGGCTCAGGATAGGCGGCAGCGTCGAGGGCAACGACAGGTCGCGCCGAGTGAGAGCCGGTTTCAGCAACTGCGATTGCTACCGGTTGCATTTCAATACGCTCCGGCAGCGCTGCCCAGGCGGTTACCGCGGCCAGCGTGCTGCCCAAGATCGCCAGTCCACTGCCCAGTATGACCCGGGCCATACTGGCATTGGGTTTCGTCAACATGATGATTCTCCATTTCAAAGGATGGCTGGACTGCCAATAGCAGCCGACGGGCAGTCCAAGGTCCGCCAGCTGCGTATTCAGGATGGCGTCGGCATAGGCACGACGCGAATGTGGGAAGTGCAGCATCACCGTGGCATCGCAGGCCAGCTCCTGATCGAATCGGAGCCGACGCGCCGCCATATGCACCAGCGGATTGAACCAGTACAGGCAACGCAGCACGCACAGCATGAAGTTGACCTGCAGATCGCCGCGACTGAGATGGCAGCGCTCGTGCGCCAGGATCAGACGTTGCTGACGCGCGTCATAGCGCAATTCAAAATCCGCCGGAACGACAATGCGCGGGCGCACCAGGCCAACCACCACAGGACCGAAATCGCTGGTCGCTGCGATCCAGCTACCGTCTTCACGAGCGCGCAGTCGACCCAGGCCACGCAGGAAGCCGCGTTGCTGCGACAGCAGCCGAAACGCCAGAGCGACAGCACCCCATAGCCAGATCAGGAATGCGGCGAGTTCCCACTCGGCGGCATGCGCCTGCCATCTGGTGAAAAAACGCGCGCTGTCGGGCTGCTCGATCGTTGCGGACAACTGCAGTCGCGACGCAATCGCCAGCGGATTTCTATCTGCGGCCACGATGCCTGCATCGAATGTGGATTCTATCGGCGCCATCACCTGCACCATGCGCGCAGGCACACTGACCGCCACTACCAATGCCGGCACCAGCAACCACAGCCATAACACGCTGATCGCTCCCAACCGGCGCAACCAGATTCCGCGCAATGCCAGCACCAGGATGATGGCGAGCGTCGATGCCAGCGCGCTGCGCAGCAACCACTCCAGCCATTCACTGTGCATCATCGATCTCTCCGATCAGTTTCTTCAGATCGCGCAGATCTTCTCGGCTGAGTTTTCCTTCCTGACTGAAATGCGCGACCAGAGGCGCGATGCGCCCACCAAACAAGCGCTCCAGCAGCCCGCTACTTTCCTCGGTCATCCAATCCGACTCGGCCAGAATGGGGCGATAGACATAGCGGCGGCCTTCGCGATCGGCCGCGATGGCGCCCTTGTTGAGCAGCCTATTGATCAAAGTGCGCACCGTCGCCTCCTGCCAGTCATTGGCCTTGGCAACGCGTGCGATCAGGTCTTCAGAAGTGGCAGTACCGCTGGCCCATAGCGCCTGCATGACAACGCTCTCGGCCTGACTGATCGCAATATGGGTCATAGAACGCTCGCTTTACGCGTGTAAACGAGTTTTGTTTTACGCCTGTAATTCAATTGTGTCAACAGGCCTGACGATTCTTCCTTTGAATAAGCTCGGCGCCGCAACAGCTGCATGAAATCAGGGGCGAAAAACCGCAGGTTTTTTTTAGCATGGCAAACCCTACGCTGCACCGCGGTCGCTTTCACGCCACGAACACAAACCAGTCAAACTAACTGTGCCAGGCCAAATATTCACGATGTTTCACCCGAGTCGGGGCATAAATGCTGCATTGCCCAATGCATCTGCAGGCGAGCTATGCCAACTTTGAAACACGACGCGACAACCGGAATTTCCAGGCTGCGGTTCGCGTCAAAACCATATACATCGCAAGACAAAAACCGGGGGTTAGCGATGAAGATCGAATCACGTGCGCTTTGCGCAGTTCTACTTGCATTGACCGCAACAGCAGCCAGCGGCGCCAGTGGCGACCGCGTCTTTCTACGCAACGATGCGCGCCTAGTGCAGTCCGTCAAAGGTGATGTGATGACAATGCGCTGCGAACGCATGGGTGGCCAGGAAGTGAAGGCGAAGCGTTGGGTGCGCGATTGCAACACTTTGGCGCGAATGGAACTGGAGCGCATGAAACGCGAAGGCGAACTGGGCGATACCAAGGTGGCGCGAGAGCCGATGGGCGAGGACGCAGCACGTCCTGAGCTGATCACCTCGTTGCCCATCAAGCCCGGCAGCAAGTCCCCCACAGGACCGGTAGCCGAACGCTGAAATGTAAACCCACCGGCCGCAGCGTCGGGCTGCGGCCGCACTACCAATCGGTAGAACGATAGTCTTTGAGAAACTGGCCCCAGACATGCTCGCCAGTAATGAACCCGTGGATGATCGGATCGACGATGCGCGCTGCGCCGTCAACGATATCCAGTGGCGGGTGGAAGCGCTCTTCGATGGTCTTGCGCGCGGCGATCTCGACCGGATCCTCATCCGTCACCCAGCCGGTGTCGACACTGTTCATGTGGATGCCGTCCTGATGATAGTCGGTCGCAGCGGTGCGGGTCATCATGTTGAGCGCCGCCTTGGCCATATTGGTATGCGGATGCCGCGTGGTCTTGAAGTTGCGATAGAACTGGCCTTCGACCGCTGACACGTTGACGATGTGCTTGTCGCGTTCAGGCGTGCGCAGCATCAGCGGCTTGAGGCGCGCATTGATGATGAAGGGCGCGATCGCGTTGACCAGTTGTACCTCGAGCAATTCCACTGAAGGCACCTCGGCCAATTGCAACCGCCAGGAATTGCGCCCGCGCAGATCGATCTGCTGCAGATCCTGATCGAGCCTGCCTTCAGGGAACAGATGCCCCTGCGACATCAGTTCCTCCGGCAGTAACCGCAGTTGTGAAAGCTCAGCGGAACTCGGCGCCGATCCGTCTGCATGCGCCACGGCAACACTCCCTTGCAGTGACTCGCGCTCGGGCAGCATCTGATAGCTGCGCAGGCCTTCATAAGCACCCAGCAATTTACGTACGTGGCCTGGCGCGTCGTGCAACGCCGCCGTCTCGCCTTCCATCATGTGCGCATAGAACTCAGGCGGGCGCCGTACCGTCTGGCAGGCGTTGTTGATGATGAAGTCGAGGCGATCGTGCGTCGCCAGCAACTGGGTGCAAAACGCTTCCACACTCGGCGTATGCCGCAGGTCCAGCCCGAAGATTTCCAATCTATGGCCCCAATCGGCGAAATCCGGCTCGGCCGAGTACCGTGCCGCCGAATCGCGCGGGAAGCGCGTGGTCACGATCAGGTGCGCACCGGCGCGCAGCAGCTTGATACCGGCTTGGTAACCGATCTTGACGCGACCACCGGTCAGCAGTGCGACACGGCCACGCAGGTCGGCGAGCTCACCGCGCTTGCCGAAATTGAACTCGGCGCAGACCGGGCACAACTGATCGTAGAAATGGTGGATCAGCGAATACTTCTGCTTGCACACGTAGCAGTGCTGCGGTTCGATCGACTCACGGCGCTCCGGTTCGTTGCATTCTTCATCCTCGGCAACGAAATGCTCCGGCGGAAAACAATTCGGCGTGGTGAACACGGGCCGCCGCCGCAACGCACGGATGCCGGTCTCGTTCAGTACTGCATCGTCATTCTTGATCTGCGCCTTGATCTTCTGCTTGGCGGCCGCCTTGCGATGCTGGCGACGCGCCAACGGATCGGGAATGTAGATCTGCCCGATGCATTGATGCAGGCGCACGCGCTCCGCCACAGGCAACGCTTCCATCAGCGAGCCATTGGCAGCGATCTGTTCCAGCACCTCGACGGCAGCGCGAACCCGTTCCAGCAAGACGTCGTCGATCGGATCGGCAGGGAGTTGTGAATCAGCTTTCGTCATTGCAGTACACGATCCGTTTTTGATTTTTGGCCGAAGCAACGCTGCGCGGCGTCGCCGGGAAAAGAGCGCGCAGAGTAGCGGTTCTGTGACGATCATTCCCGTTAATCGGATGGCAGGTAGTGGAGTTGCGTGGGAGCGGCGTCTCG
>JANMUE010000293.1:0-1897 GCA_031391205.1 Lysobacterales bacterium
GCGAACCCCAGCAGGCCTGCGTGTTTGCTGGGGTTCGCTGCGCTCTCCGCCGGCCTACCGCCGCTCAGCCAGCCACCGCACAGGCATCGAGATAAGCGGCCACAGTGGCCGCCAGGCCGGTATAGAGCGCATCATTGATCAGCGCATGCCCGATCGACACTTCGGCGATATACGGAATCGTTTCAAGCAGGATGGGGAGATTGCGCTGATCAAGATCATGCCCGGCGTTGGCACCAAGCCCGGCATTGCGCGCCTGCTCGGCGGCACGCAGGCAGTCATCCAGAGCTTCGTGGTAGATCCCGCGTTCGACGGCAGCGGCAAACGGTCCGGTATAAATCTCGATGCGCTGCGCACCGTATTCAGCAGCCCGACCGATATCGCGGCTCTCAGCGTCGACGAACAGGCTGACGCGGGCGCCAAGTTCTTGGCACTGCGCAATCAACGCGCGCAGCCTGGGCTGCGGTTGGCTGAGGTCAAAGCCATGATCCGAGGTGATCTGAGCATCCGAGTCCGGAACGAAGGTGACCTGATCCGGCCGCGTCGCCCGCACCAGTTCGATCAGACCGGGATAAGCGCGGTTCGGCGGCGCGAATGGGTTACCCTCGATATTGAATTCGATACGCGCATCGGCGGGTCGGCCGGCATTGTGCGCCGCCAGCCATCTGGCCAGGGCGACGACATCGTCAGGCCGGATATGTCGCTGATCGGGACGCGGGTGCACGGTCAGCCCATGGGCTCCTGCCGCCAACACCACCCTGGCCGCTTCCGAAATACTCGGCAGGGCGCCGCCGCGCGAGTTGCGCAGCACGGCAATCTTGTTGAGGTTGACGCTGAGTCGAGTCATGCGATCATCTTGCCAGCGCCCGGCGATGGATGCGAGGCGCCTGCTCGTCCACGTTCGATTTGCCCGCGCGACTCCATCAACGCACTCATCCGATTGGTCTCTCCCATGTCCGCACGTAGTGACTCGGCGCTCGACCTTCCCGCCGCCGAAGCCTGGTTTCGCGATCTGCAGGACCGCATCTGCGCCGCCATAGCGCGCGCGGACGGCATCGCACGCTTTCACGAAGATGCCTGGCAGCGCGAAGAAGGCGGCGGCGGACGCACGCGCATCCTCCGTGATGGCGCCGTATTCGAGCAGGCCGGAATCGGCTTTTCCAAGGTCATGGGCAGCAGCATGCCGGCGGCCGCTACAGCGCATCGCCCCGAACTCGCCGGTCAGGCCTGGACCGCGATGGGCGTGTCGCTGGTATTCCATCCGCACAATCCGCATGTGCCTACCACGCATATGAATGTGCGGCTGTTTGCCACCACCGGAGACAACCCGACCTGGTGGTTCGGCGGTGGTTTCGATCTCACTCCCTACTACGTCCACGACGACGACATCCTGCATTGGCATCGTTGTGCGCAACAGCTCTGTTCGCCTTTTGGGGACGGCATCTACGACGAATTCAAGCAGTGGTGCGATCGCTATTTCTATCTGAAGCACCGCCAGGAAACCCGTGGCGTCGGCGGCCTGTTTTTCGACGATCTCAATCGCTGGCCGTTCAAAGATTGCTTCGCGTTCACGCGCAAAGTGGGTGACACCTTTCTCGATGCCTATCTGCCGATCGTCGCGCGCCGCAAGAGCAGCCTCTACGGCGACCGCGAACGCCAGTTCCAACTGTACCGACGGGGACGCTACGTCGAGTTCAATCTGGTCTTCGACCGCGGCACCCTGTTTGGTTTGCAGAGCGGCGGCCGCACCGAATCCATCCTGATGTCGTTGCCGCCGCTGGTGCGTTGGGAATACGGCTTCACACCCGAACCCGGCAGCCCTGAAGCCAAGCTCTCCGACTATCTGAAACCGCGCGATTGGCTGGTGTAGGAGCGGCGTGAGCCGCGATTCTCCAACATG
>JANMUE010000294.1:0-1491 GCA_031391205.1 Lysobacterales bacterium
GCCTCCGGCCGCGAATCTGTCCGGTTGCGGATAGATTCGCGGCCGGAGGCCGCTCCCACAAACGATGGAATTCAAGGAACGCACCATGGCAGCAAAGAAACGTGGACTGGGGCGCGGCCTGGATGCGCTGCTCGGCATCGATACGTCGGCCGACTCCGCCGAAACCGCGGGCGGCGAGCTGCGCCTGCTCGGCGTTGCCCAGCTGCAGCCCGGCCGGTATCAGCCGCGCAGCGGCATGGATCAGGAACGCCTGGCGGAACTGGCCGAATCGATCAAGGCCCAGGGCGTGATCCAGCCGATCGTGGTGCGCGAAGTCGCCCGCGATCGTTTCGAGATCATCGCCGGTGAACGTCGCTGGCGCGCCGCGCAGCTTGCCGGGCTCGCGGATATTCCGGCGGTAGTGCGCGAGGTCGCCGACCAGGCCGCGATCGCGATGGCGCTGATCGAGAACATTCAGCGCGAAGACTTGAACCCGCTGGAAGAAGCGGCAGCACTCAAGCGCCTGATCGAAGAGTTCTCGCTTACGCATCAGGATGCCGCGCAGGCAGTCGGCCGTTCACGCGCCGCAGTCAGCAATCTGCTGCGCCTGTTGGACCTTCCCGAAGCCGTGCGCAGTCTGCTGGAAAAGCATCGGTTGGAAATGGGCCATGCGCGCACCCTCATCACTTTGCCAGAGGCGCAGGCCTCAGCACTCGCACTGCAGGCGGCAGATGGCGGCTGGAGCGTACGCGAACTGGAAGAGCGCGTGCGTCAGCTGCAGGCCGGCAAGGGCGAGGGCAATTCGGCGGGCAAAGCGGTAGCAAGCAGACGCAACGTCGATGCCGATATCGCCGCGCTCGAGCGCAGCCTTTCCGAAAAACTGGCGACCCGTGTCGCGCTTCAGCACGGCCGCAATGGCCGCGGCAAACTGGTGATCCAGTACCACAGCCTTGATGAGCTGGATGGCATCCTGGAACGCATACGTTGAAACTGCCGAATCAATCACCGCGCCAGTTTCTGCATCGGGCGCCAATGGTCGGACCATGCGACTACGTCTGATCATCGCCCTCGCCCTCGTACTCTTGCTCGCGAGCAACCTGCTGCAGGCGCAGTGTGTACCGGGTCCGAATTATCACTGTGTCGATATCGCGGGATTCGGCTACGTGCCCAACCTGCTGACCGTGGTCGAAGGCGATACCGTGGAATTTGCCGCCAGCTCGTTTCATCCACTGCGCCAGGTGATCCGCGCTTTTCCCAGCACGACTGCGGTAAATAATGGGCTGCTCTGCGAGAGCGAGCCCTGTGTCCAGGTCATGGATGCAACCATCATCGATGCCGATGGCCAGCCGATTTTTCATTTCATCTGCGTCAACCACATCAAAGACGTGATGCGCGGTGACATCACCATCCTGCCGCGCACCCTTTTCGTCAGCGGCTTCGAGGATTGAATTTTTGTAGGCGGGCGGTGAGCGCAGCGAACCCCAGCAGGGCCGCAACTCTGCTGGGGTTCGC
>JANMUE010000322.1:0-6055 GCA_031391205.1 Lysobacterales bacterium
GTGCAGGTGGTAGAGGCGGACGTCTTTCACGCCGCTCCCACGATCGAGGGTGTGTCCGGAAGTGAGTCCGTTTTACGTACTCTGACCGGACGGCTGCCTGGAAGGTCCATGCGCCGCCGTATTCATTAGAATGCCCCTTACTTCCTGCCACATGGAGTTCATTGCAATGATCGGCTTTCGTTTTGTCCGCTTTCTTGGCGTCTTGCTGATTTCGTCTCTGCTGTTCGCTGCCACGCCGGCCTTCGCCGAAGACGTAGATGCACGCGCCGAACTGATCGGCCTGTGGCAGAAAATGCTGGCGCGCCGCGATCTGGCCTTCAAGGTCACAAGCACCACAACCACCGGCAAGGGCGAGCCGATCAACTCGGTGATGAAGGTGCAGTGGCCCAATCGCTTTCATATGAAGAGCGATCAGTCCGAAATGATCATCCTGCCCGGCGGCACCTGGATGAACATGGACGGCAACTGGATGAAGATGCCGATCGACATGCAGAAAATGATCGCGCAGTTCACGCCGGAGATGATGAAGAAATCCATAGAGGGCACGAAGAATGTGCGCTTTGTTGGTCTCGACACGGTGGGCGGCAAGCCCGTGAAGGTCTATCTGTATGACTTCGACTCGGAAGTGATGGGCATCAACACCAGCGGCAGCTGCAAGATTTTCCTCAGCGTTGTGGATGGCTATCCGCTGCGGATCGAATCCACCAGCACCGCGATGCGCAAGACCTCGACCACCACCGCCGATTACCAATACGACGACAGCATCAACATCCAGCCGCCGATGTAACGGCATCAATGTGGGTCTGACCTGCGGTCGGACGTTCTTTGCTGGTTTTGCCCGGACACCAGAGCGTTCGACCGCAGGTCGGACCCACATGGCAAGTTGTCCCCTGCGATATCGGAGAATTCTCGATGACCAGCCGCGCAAGAAAAGCGATAGCCATTGCCTGCCTGGGTGTTCTTGTGCTGGTGTTTATTGCTTATCAGCTTTGGATGCGGTTAGGAAAAGACGCGGGACATTGGTGGGCAGATCCCCGGCGGGGTGCGCAGGAAGGAACCGAATTTGGTATGAACTCGGATCAGCACGGCTGCCTGGATAAGGCGTTTAAACGTGTGCGTGAACATCCTGGGTTGTCTGCAAGCATTGGCAACAACAACTTTCTGGATGCATGCCTGAAGACTGCCAGGCCCACGGCCGATTTTTGCGACCCAGTCCCGGTTGACGGTGGTATCAACATTTTTGCGACGGAAGATTGGCGCAACACGTATTGCCTGCACGCCGGGATAGACAACCCCGTTTGCGCGCATATGCTGATAGTGCTTGTCGTGCATTGCCAAAACGAGGCAAGTCAAACCCATTGACGGGTTTTGGACGCAATCGCCGATTGGCTTGAATGCCCGCGACCCGGTCGCGGCATTCGGAGCCTGCCGCCATGTCCCTGATCCATCGAATTCTGCCCGCCATCCTGCTGTGTCTGCCGCTTTACGCACACGCCTCCGGTGCGTTGGACTGCAGCTTCGGTGTCGCGGGCATCATCAATCGCGACTTTGGTGCGGTTGAAGCAGCACGCGAGGTGCGACTGCAGAGCGATGGCCGCATCGTCACCATAGGCAGCTTGTCCGGCCAGATACGGCTGACGCGTTTTCTCGCTGCGGGCGCGCTGGACAGCAGTTTTGCCGGTGGCGGCAGTGTGTTGCATACGTTTGCCGGCAGCGGCGAATTCATGTCGATGAGCATCGACAGCCTGGGCCGCATCGTCGTCGCCGGCAGCATCGACAATCCCGATATCGACGTCTTCGTGGCGCGCTTCACCAGTGTCGGTGCAATCGACACCAGCTTCGGCGGCGGCGACGGCTGGCTGAGTTTCGATTTCGATCCCGCCACCAGCGGCGCCGGCCGCGACGGCGTGATGGGCGTTGCCATCGACGCCAGCGACCGCATTGTCGTCGCCGGCTGGATGGACGCGAACGGCAACATCTTCAACCCCAGCAATGCCAACCAGGCCGTCGCACGCGTCACCACTGGCGGCCTGCTCGATACCAGCTTCGGCGGTGGCGATGGAATCGCGCTGGCCAGCTCACCCGGCAGCAGCCATGACGATGATGCGCGTTCGATCGCGATCGACAGTCTGGGCCGCATTGTGGTCAATGGCGGTACCTCATTCGGCAATGCCTTCAACAGTGGGCCGCGCAGCACGATACTGTCGCGTTTCACCGGCAGCGGCGTGCTCGATACCAGTTTCGATGGCGACGGCGTACTGATCCTCGATCTGAGCCAGTCCGGCGGCGATGACTTCGGCGTTGACGTGACCTTCGATGGTTCGAACCGGCTGATGGTGCTTGGCGTGCTGAGCGATGACCCGGCGATCGCGCGGCTGCTCGACAACGGCGCTCTCGATACCAGCTTCGGCGGCGGTGATGGCGTGGTGCACCAGAGTTTTCTCGGTGGACAGGACGTGACCGAAAACATCCTGATGCAGGCCGACGGGAAATTCTTCGTCACCGGCTGGCCACCGGTCGCGGGTTGGTTCCATTTCGCCAGCATGCGCTTCACCAGTACCGGCGCGCTCGATCCGACCTGGGGCAGCAATGGCCTGGTGATGACAACGGTCTCTTCCAACGAACGCGCCTATGCCGCCGTGCTGCAGCCTGATCAGAATCTGATTCTTGCCGGTGGTCTCAACAACGACACCAATATGGTGCTGGCGCGTTACCTCAACGACGGCCAAGGCGATAGCAGCACCACGACTACACTCACCACGCATACGCCCGATCCATCCTGGCCCGGCCAGCCGGTGCAGGTCGGATACAGCGTCAGCGCGGCGCCGGGCGTAACACCGGCCGGCAACGTTACTGTCAGCGATGGCGTCAACTCCTGCACCGCCAGCGCTGCCGCGGGCAGTTGCAATGTGGCTTTGACAACGCTGGGTACGCGGCAATTGACCGCGACCTATGCGGGCCAGGGTTGCTCGGCAGCCAGCGTTTCGGCGCCGGTCGCACACAATGTGCAGAACATTCCGTTCACTGTTACACCGTTCGCTAGCGTGGGCGGCGGCTTGAGTCCTGCCGTGCCGCAGACGGTCAACGGCGGCCAGAGCACCAGTTTCCAGGTGGTGGTTGATCCCGGCTATCGGCTGGTCAACGTGAGTGGATGCGGCGGCGTGTTGAATGGCAGTAGCTTCGATATCGCCGTTGTCGCCGCGGCGTGCACCGTGACGGCCACGTTCAATCGCAATCCCGTAGCCAACTCCGCGCAGATTTTCCTGAACGAAGACAGCGGCGCGCATGCCGGTACGCTGGACGCGAGCGACGATGATTCCCTCTCCTTCAGCCTGGTCAGCAACGGCACCCGCGGCAACGTCGTGATCAACAACGCCAGCACCGGTGCCTACACCTACACACCCAACGCCAATGCCAATGGCACCGATTTCTTCCTCTTCAAGGTCAATGACGGCGGCGTCGATTCGGCGCCCGCGGCGGTAGGCATCGACATCACTGCGATCAACGATGCGCCCACGCTCACTCTACCCAGCACACCCGTGATCTTTCCTGCCGGTACATCGGGCTTTCAGTTGGTGCCTGGATTTGCACAAACCGACTTCGGGCCGCCGGATGAGGATGCTTCGCAGTCGGTGCTGCAGTATCAGGTCGTTTCGCGCAACGACCCCGATGGTGTACTCAACGCGAGTTCAGGGGCCGTAGCCATCGGCATAGACGGCACACTGCAGACGCTGCTTACCGGTGTCGGTGGTGTCGCTACCGTCAGCGTATATGTGCGGGACAGTGGCGCTACCTTCAATGGCGGTGTCGATATATCCGCCACGCAGGCTTTCACCATCGGCGTGGCGCTGGGCGCCGATCTGCAAGTCGGCGTCAACGATCTCCGCAATACGTTGGCGCCGGGCGACTCCACCACCTATGCCATCGTTGTGGCCAACGCCGGACCCAATGCAGTCACGGGCGCGCAATTGACCGGCTCACTGCCCGCACAACTGATCAACGCGAGCTGGGCCTGCGTGCAGGCAAATTCCATTGCATCCTGCCCCGTGCCTGCAGTCGGCAGCGGTAACCTCGACACCCTGGTCAATCTGCCGACCAACAGCTTCATCCACTTCGACGTCATCGCCACCGCCAACGCCAACCACGGCGACACCTTGACCCACACCGTCACCATCACCGCACCAGCCAACATCACCGAATTCGACAGCGCCAACAACAGCGCCAGCGATGTAAACACTGTGGTCATCGATCCTGTGTTCGGTGATGGATTTGAGCAGGCTGGCGCTGGATTGACAGTGCCAGGGGCGGCGGAGGTGTTGCGCTGAGTAGGGTGGGTGCAACCCACCATTTTCGAAAGTTCGAGAATGGTGGGTTGTCACCCACCCTACGCTCACTCGCCGCTGCGACCGTATTCCAAATGTGCCGCCCACGCCGCTTCCTGCACAAGACGCGCCTGCGCCGGATTGAACTGATGGACATCGCCGTTGCTGATCTGCAATGTGGCCGGCAACCCCACCGGCGATTGCCGATACAGCTCGGCATACATGCTCAGCGCGGCCGCATATGACCCCAGCGGCGAGGGATGGAAGCTGTCGTTGGAGTAAAACGGCAGGCTGGGTTGGCTGCGCCATGCCGTACGCCAGGTTTCGCCGGCGGGAATGAACATCCCATTCACCGCCAAAGCCGCATTCGAATAGGACTCGCGCACGGCTTCGAAGTAGCCGATGCGCTCAAGTTCAGGCCACACCATATACAGCGCCGGTCGCGCACCGCCGGCGCGGATCAGCGTGTTGAAGCGCGTTGTCCATTCCAGCAGATTTTCCTGGCTTTCCATCAGCGATGACGGGCCCTGCTGCAGGATCACGATCTGATAGCCGCCGCGTGCCAGCGCGGAGTGCGCAGTGCGTTGGCGATAATGATCTTCCAGGCTGACATTGGGCAGGGTGATGGCGTCGGTGACCAGGGTCTTGCCGGCCTGCGCGGCGATGGCTTTCAGTATCAATGGCAGATCGTTGGAATAGGTCAAACTGTTGCCGATGAACAGCACCTTGGTCACTGCGGGCACAGCGGCATCATCAATATCGCTGACCTCGATTTCAAAACCGATGCGCTCGGCATCCGCCTCCACTTCCGCGCGCAGCAGGTCAACGCCGGCATTGGCTTCCAGCGTGTCGTAGGCCGCGTCGGTGGCGCTGACGCGGGTGATATGCGGATCGAACGGGCCGGCGATAGGCTGCGTTGGGCCGGTCATGCACAGGCACAGTGCCACTGTCAGAAATACGCCAGGGCGCGCTGGAATCGACATCAGGCGTCGGCTGCCCAACAGCAGTGCCGCTATCCCAAGCAATACCAGGCTGACCATCGATAACGCGGGAATGGGCAGCACGTTGCCGATCAGATCGAGCTCCATCTCCACGGCATTGGCGCCGGTGCCGATCACATCGAAGGCCTGCGTGTCCAGCTGCTCCGCCAGCATGCGGATCTCGATGGTCGGATACGGGGAGAACCAGCGGCGTGGCACCGACCACGTAATCACGTCGCTTCCACCCTCGCCTTGCGCCAGACCGATCGCCCGATCAGGCTCATCGTGTCGCTCCACCTCCCAGACACCCTGCCGGCACACCTCCATCACCACGGTATGCACCCGCGCAGTGTCGGTTAGCGCATACACACGCACCTCGCTGCCACTCAACGTACCCGCCGCGCCATCGACATCGCAGCCGGTGCGCTCACTGTTGTCGAGATCGATCAGCGCCTGAAAGCGGTAATTCGGCTGCTGCGCACTGGCCAGGCCAGCGACGAACAGGCAGAGCAGGGTAAATATCCAGCGATGCATACAATCTCCGAGAGCCGTAGCGATACCGACGCCCACAGCCTCGCGCACCCCCACATCCCTTACCCGCGCGAAAACCTCCGTTTTTCTTCCTTTATCGTGGGAGCGGCGGGGGGCAAGCGGCCGGCATGCATAGACCAACCCCCCGCCCCAGGGGGGTTGTAAGGGGTTTTGGACAACCCTACAGCCGGTGTACCCCACCAAACGGGGCCCGGGGGTGTT
>JANMUE010000386.1:0-1777 GCA_031391205.1 Lysobacterales bacterium
TGAATGGTACTTACTTAAGCCGTACAAGCTCCCTCCCCCGCTTGCGGGGGAGGGTTGGGGTGGGGGCACTCCGACGCTTCAACAGCCCGCAGCATCTGAGCTTTGCCCCCATCCTGTCCATCTGATGCATAGGACATGCAAATGCAGCGGGCGCATGGAGGCGCAGGAGCGGCCCCCGTCGAACGGGGGAAGGGACGCTTCCTGACATTGATGGTTTAAGTAAGCGCCATTCCGGCTAACCTGTCATTTCGAGCGTTGCGAGAAATCTTTCGCTTCTAAGCGCGCGCAAGATTAAGCAGTTGCAGGATTTCTCCCGGAATTTATCCCGAGCGAAGTCGAGGGGGTCGAAATGACAACGTCGGGTTAACCTATGTGCCTGCTCACGATCTCGATCAAGGGATGCAGCGCAAGGCAAAACGGCAAGAAAAAAACGCACTCATTGACGTAGCGAGCTTGGCACCGCTGCTGACAATTAAAGCTGCTACGTACACAATAGCGACGAATAAATATGGATTTGGGGAATCGGAATGCCTGTGAACTTCGCCGCTGTGACCGGCTACCTCGGTAAGATCTGGCAGCGAGGAAAACACCTGGCAGGTAGTGCACTCCGCAGTGTGTTCGGCCAGATCAATTGGCAGGCCCCCAACTGGTGGCAGAGCCTGGGACACGCACTAGGGAATGGTCGCAAGACGCTAATCGCTCTAAGCCGACAACACCCCCGCCAAACCCTACTGATTGGCATCACCGTAATCGGCATTGCCGCCGGCACATACCTTGGCTGGCGCTGGTATCAAGCACAACCCAAGCCCGTGGAAATAGCATTTGCCGTCACCGCGCCTGCTGTAACGTGTTATGGCTGCGAGCCACCCGGCAAGGTCAATCCTCTCGTGGTGACGTTCGAGCAATCGGTAGCACCCGTGGAGCGGGTTGGGCACGACCTCGACCCAAAAACATCGGGGCTCAGCCTTGACCCGGTGTTGACCGGCACCTGGCAGTGGGTAGATGACAAGACACTGAGCTTCTTACCCGGCGCCGACTGGCCCGTCGGGCAACACTACGAAGTCAGCATCGCGCGACAGAATGTGGTCGCGCCACA
The DNA here is from genome assembly GCA_031391205.1 of Lysobacterales bacterium. Taxonomy (GTDB): domain Bacteria; phylum Pseudomonadota; class Gammaproteobacteria; order Xanthomonadales; family Ahniellaceae; genus 0-14-3-00-62-12. The sequence goes on from JANMUE010000386.1 coordinate 1,097, forward strand.
GATTCGACTGGCCGACTATGAATTTGAGTTCACCAGTCCAGCTTTCGCCGCTCGCATCAGCAACACCGAGTTCTATCAAGATCCGGTAGTCGCCGCTGATAAGAAAGTGGTAGTCAGCATCAACTTCACGCATCCGGTGGACCCAGCCAGTTTTGAAAAAAATGTGAACATGAAAATGTTCGTGCACACCACCGACACCATTCAAACTGAAATCGATGCGCCAAAATTCAGCATCGTGTACGACAAGCTCAAGCTCAACGCCTACATTCATTCGGACAAACTGACCGTGCCGCCCAAGGAAGCGCGCCTGCGCATCAGCATCGACAAAGGATTACATTCAGCGCGTAGCGGCAACGGCACCAATGCCGAACTGAGCACCGATGTCGCCGTGCCCGGCCTGAACAGCCTAAAGATCGACAACGTCAATCTCAGCATCGCTCGCGATGAGCGTAATGAACCGCAACAAGTCTTGTTGGTGAATGCATCGTTCTCGGTGCTCGAGACCGAGATGCTCGGCAAAGTGACCGCCTGGCTGTTGCCGGAAAAAAATCCGGATGCCAAATTGCAGGCCGAGTTCGAGCGTAACAACCGCGGCCGACCCTATCCATGGAACCAGACTGCCGTCACACCCACAGTGATTGCCGCAGGCACGCCGCTGGAGCTGGCGCATCAGCCTGGCGA
>JANMUE010000403.1:0-4346 GCA_031391205.1 Lysobacterales bacterium
CTGTATTACCCCGGCTACAACGCGGACAATGTGCAGAGCTCGTGCCGCGATGCCGGCACCGGCGCTACGGTCAATCTGCGTGACCGCTTCCTGCCGGCCATCGCCAAGATGAACTACTGGATGTGCGAGTACGCGCAGCAGAAGGGCTTCCAGTGCGCCGACAGCTTTGCGCAGTACATGGGTGCGGACTACGACAGCAACAGCGACGGCCAGATCGATTCCGACGCACTGCGCTTTGTCGTCGGCGACACCGAAGCGAGCTACGTGACGCGTGTCGCCACGACATTGCGATCAACGCTGCGCGACGCCAACACCAAGTTCGTCACCGCCACCAGCAGCTTCGACTACATCCAGTCAGACGACACCCACCCGACCTACACCGGCGGCACGGTCACCGCGGGACTGTTCGGCGGCAGTACCGGCACCGGCGCGCCGCGCTACTCCAGCTACACCAATGGTAAGAGCCCGATCTGGAACAACTTCGGGCATGAGCGCATGGGCTGGTCGCTGACGGTCTACAACCCGGCGACACCCTGATTGCGCTAGCGCCAGCTGCCTTTGACGGTTGACGAATGTCCGATGGATTTCGTTGTCTGGCTGCCGCCATAGCGGACACTATGGCGGCAGCAAGCAGCATCGTATCGTGACGAGAAATTCGACATGGGTTCGAGCAATCAGCGGGGTACCTGATGTCTGATTCTGGCAAACACTCCAGCACGGCGTCCGCTCCGGACGATGATGGTGTGCGCATCATTCGCGAGCCTGCGCCGCGCGATCGACGCACCATGACGCTCAAGCGGCTGGCGCTGCTGTTGGCCGTCGTCGGCATCGGCATCGGATACTTTCTGTATGTCGCTCCGTCGACGCCGAGTCGTTCGAGTGCGCCCGTACGTGCGCGCGGAACAGCGATCACAACCGTTCCCGAAGCCGTTGCCGCGCGGATCGAAAGGGTTGACGAGGAGAAGGCGATGGCCCCACGTCGCGCATCGCCGGTTCCGCCCATGATGCCGCTATCGAATGCCGCAGACCCGCCGAGCGGCGATGACAACGACATCGCCACTTATCTATCGCCCGACGACCCTGAGCCGACGATGTCCGAGGTGATCCAGGCACTGCGCGACTCGGGTGATCACGGCGGCATCGCGGCCTTCAACCCGCCGGGCACCAGCCCGCCTCTGCAGGGTTTGGCGGTGCCCGAAGATTTTGTGCTGCCACCAGGATATGTGCGCCATCATCAGGTGACCGATGACGGCCAGCCGATCGAAGCGATCCTGATGTTCTCGCCGGATCATGTATTCCGCGATGCCGATGGTCGGCCGATCCCGATCCCGGAAGACCGCGTGGTGCCGCCGCAAATGGCGCCGCCCGGGCTTGAGATCCGGCCCATAACGATTCCTCCGCCTCCGCTCCAATGATGCGATCGAATGCTGGGTCCGGCGCGGGGTCGATGCCTCGTTGGTACGCGCTGCTTGGTATCGTCGCGAGCGCCTTGCTGCTCGCGCTTTACGCACGCGGTGGGTACGCCTGGGTGCTCGGCCTGTGCGTGCTGGTGCCGTGGTTGCTGGCGTTGAATGCAACTCGGACGCTCATCGGTGCCTTGCTCAGCGGTTGGCTGATGAGCGTTGCCTACGTGCTGGCGGCGTTCGCCTGGTTCGGCAGCGCGATCGGTGCCTTCACCGGCGTGGGCACGCTGACCGCGATGCCGGCGCTGTGCGCGCTTGCGCCTTTGTTGCAACCGCAAGTGTTGGTCTATGCCGTATTGCGCCATTGGGTGGGCCTACGCTCGGGTTTAGCACTGCGCGCACTCACGGGTGCCTCGGCCTGGGTGGCCGTGGAATGGATCTACCCCAAGCTGCTCGGCGACACCTTGGGTTATGGTCTTTATCCTTCGTCGTATCTGCGGCAACTGGCCGATCTTGGTGGTGCTGCCGGCCTGAGCTTCGTGTTGATTCTGATCAACGAAGCGTTGTTGGTCGCGGTGACGCGCTGGCGCGCTGGCGCTCGCAAGTTGCTGGCGCCGCTGGCGCTCGCGGCCACGCTGGTCGTGGTGATGTTCGGCTACGGTGCATGGCGACTGTCCGCGCTGCAATCCACGCTGTCGACACCTTCGCTCTCGCTGCGCATCGGCATGGTGCAAACCGCCATCGTCGACTACGAAAAACGGCGCCGCGAAATCGGCGCCTACGCGGTGGTGCGCGAAGTGCTGGACACCCATTTTGCATTGTCGCGCGCGGCGATCGAGCAACACGGCGTGGACGCGTTGCTATGGTCTGAAACTGTTTATCCGACGCCATTCGGGCATCCGCGCAGCGCCGATGGCGCGGCACTGGACCACGAAATCCTGGACTTTGTCACGGCCGCCAGAGTGCCACTGGTGTTCGGTACTTACGATGTCGATGACAATGGCGAATACAATGCCGCGGCCTTCGTTGAACCGGGCACGGGTCTGCTCGGCTATTACCGTAAAACTCACCCATTTCCACTGACCGAGCATGTGCCCGGCTGGCTGGATGGCCCACGAATGCGGCGCTGGCTGCCCTGGATGGGAAGTTGGCGGCCGGGAAACGGCGCGCGGGTATTCCCGCTGCGCACGGCAGACGGTCGCGAGTTGAACGTGCTGCCGCTGATCTGTCTGGACGCCGTGCATCCGCGCCTGAGTATCGACGGCACACGCCTGGGGGCGCAGGCCATTGTGAGTCTGTCCAATGATTCCTGGTTCAGCGCCGATCCGCTGGGCGCGCAGCTTCATCTTGCGGTGGCAGCCTTCCGCAGCATCGAGACGCGATTGCCGCAGGTGCGTGTAACCGCCAATGGACTGAGCGCGATCATCGATCCGACCGGAGCGGTGATCGCGAGCACTGCGATGGGCGACCGCGCCGTGCTTGCCGGCGATATTCCGCTGCGCGATCCGCCACCGACGCTGATACTGCTTTGGGGCGACTGGATGGGCGGCGCTGGTCTCGTTTTTCTGCTGGTGTTGGCGACACTTCGGGTACGCCTTGCGTGGCACGAAAATTTCGCCCGGCGCGCGGCCGTGTCGGGGGCATCACCTGCCCAAAGGGATGACGCTTACACGGCCAACGTGGTGGTGATGTCGAGTCTCTGGCGCGCTGCGGCGGCAGGGCTGCGTCTTGGCGCTGGCGCCGGTCTGCTCGCGCTGGCGCTCGGCATGTTGCTGCGCGACGGTTTGCAAGTGCACTCACTGGCGCAGATCCAGGTGTACGTCTGGATGGTGCTGCTACCAACCATCGCCGCGTGGGCGATCCAGCGCGTGTTTGCTGCAACGGCTTGCATCGAAGCGGGCATGCTGATCCTACGCCAGCGTCACCAGCGCATCGAAATTCCCCTGACCAACATCGCACTCATGCAGCCATGGCGCTTTGCCTTGCCACAAAGCGGAGTCGATCTCGGGCTTGCCTCCGGTCGGCGTTTGAATCAGGGCATCGCACTGGCCGACCCGAACGCGTTGCTGCGCGCGCTCGTAGCAGGCGGTGCGCCGGTGCGTTTGGCGGATCGCCGCTCCGCGGACATCGCCGATTACGCAGCAGTCCGTGCCGCAGCGGTGAGGCCATGGCTGGACCATCCCGCGCTGAAGTTTGCGCTGTTCCCGGTGCTGCCCGCGCTCGCCGCCTTCCGACTGCACCAGCATATTGCCTTCGGCGGTAGCTTTGGCGAATACCATACCTACGGTCTGGGCGCGTATCTGATCGGATTCCTGATCTGGTGGGCGGCGTGGTCGATCGGCCTGATGCTCTTCGCCGCCGGCTTGCGCATCGTCATCGAAACCATCACCGTGCTGGTGCTCAAGTGGCGCAAGCCGCATGCGCTGGAACTTCGGCGCATTCTGGAAGGAGCGGGCCGGCTGACTTTTTATCTCGGTGTTCCGGCCTGGTTGATCCTGCGCATCGTCTCGGGCTGAGCCGCACTAACCAGCATGTTTTGGCGCAATGGCCAACGGTTACCGGAACAGATCAAATCCCGGCTTGCAATGATCTGAGACGAAGCACGCTCGATCAAACTGATACACGGACCCCGTCGACTACGACGCAAGCAGGTTCACGCCAGCCGAACCCTGCCTCAACAAACGCTCGGCAGGAATACGCAGGCCGACATGCAGCATCCTCATCATCGCCAGCGTCCACCCACGACCGCGGCACAGCACCGTGACCCGCTTCGCCGGTAATTCTCGAGGTATATAGATACAACGTAAGCATCCGCCGAAGCCACCTTGAACCGCCTTCGGCAATTCGCTACGGCTGCGCGTCGATCATCCGGTGCAGCAAGGCATAAGCCACGCGCCACTGCTGACCGTTGCAATCGAGGGTGACGGTTTTGTCGTTGAGGCG
>JANMUE010000448.1:0-28302 GCA_031391205.1 Lysobacterales bacterium
GGAGCAAGCCCCGCTCTAAAACGTCAAAGGCAAAGCATCGCGGCTCACGCCGCTCCTACAGTCATTCCGCAAGCGCTGTGCCGGTCTGCTGCAGATACCAGAGTTCGATCAGGTGCCGTGAGATCGACAGACGGGGTGAAAGTTTGATGTCGTGCCTGCGCCAATTCTCGGCCAGGGATTCGGGCGTGAACCAGCGTGCTTCGCAGATTTCTGCGCCCAGGCGGATATCGCTGGTCTCAGCTCGGGCCATGAAGCCCACCATCAGCGATGCGGGAAACGGCCAGGGCTGCGATGCGACGTACTGGCATTCTCCAACACGCACGCCGACCTCTTCATGGACTTCGCGGCGCACACAGGCTTCCAGCGTTTCGCCAGGTTCCAGGAATCCGGCCAGCGTCGAATAGCGGTTTTCCGGCCAGCTCGCCTGACGACCCAGCAGGCAGCGCTCACCGTCATGCACCAGGGCGATCATTGCGGCGTCGGTGCGAGGGAAATGCTCCGTAGCGCATTGAGCATTGGTGCACAGGGCGCGGTGACCTCCAGCACACAGCAAGGTGGGGGCACCGCAGCTGCCACAGTAACGGCTGCGCGACTGCCAATGCGTAAGTGACCGCGCGAACGCCACGGCGCCCGCCTGCGGCGCAGGCAGTTCGGCAGCGGCAATACGCAGATCCAGCGCATCCGCGTTGAACTCACGCACGAACTCAAGCACGGCGGATGCATCCAGGGTCAGCGCGAACAAGGCGCGTTCGTCCTCGTGACCGAGAAAACTGAAACGCGAGGATTCGAAGCGATCGCGCACCAGCATCATCGGTAAACTCAACAAGCGCCGCTCCGGCAATGCCACCAGCACCTTGCCATCGTCGGAAAGCACCAGCACCTGGGTATCGCGTTCGGCCAAGCGGCGTTGCAGCCGATCGTGATCGTCCCGCGTCTCACCCGCGCGATCCAAGGTCAATACCGCAAACGCGAAGTCCATGTCCGGCTCAGGCGGAGAACGATGATCCGCAGCCACAGGTAGTCTTGGCATTGGGATTGCGGATCACGAACTGCGCGCCCTGCAAATCCTCTTTGTAGTCGATCTCGGCGCCCATCAGATACTGCAGGGAGGTCGCGTCGACCAGCAAGGTGACCCCATCGCGCTGGATCGAGAAATCATCCTCGGCGACCTCGTCTTCAAAGGCAAAACCGTATTGGAAACCCGAGCAGCCGCCGCCCTGGATATACACACGCAGTTTGAGCTCGGGATTGCTTTCCTCCTCGATCAGCTGGCGCACTTTGCCGGCCGCCGCTGCTGTAAACAGCAACGCCTCGGTAGGTGTGGCGGCGATGGCGGAGAGATCACTCATGGGAAATCCTTGCTGGATAACTACAAATGCCGCCAGATTGGGCCGAATCAAGCCCGTTTGGCTTCGAGCTTGGATTTTTCCTTGGGCTCGATCTTGGCCTCAAGGCGCGCTTCGATTCTGGTCTCGGTGTCAGGCGAGGGCTCAGCAGAATAGGGCAGCTGCCGGCGCGGGTCTTCCTGACGCACGATCTGCCCGCTGACCTCGGCCCCCGCAGCCATTTCCAGGATCTTGTAATAAATGTTGCCGGTGATGCGCGCCATGGCGCCGAGCTTGATGCGCTCGCTGGCGATGATGTCGCCCTTGAAGGTGCCATTGATCTCGACGTGCGGAGCACGCAACTCGCCCTCAATGGTTCCCTTGTCGGACAGCGTCAGCACCGATTCCTTGTCATCGTCTGCGGTCAAAGACCCGCGCACAATGCCGTCGACACGCATCCCGCCCGAAAAATGCACTTTGCCCTCAATGGTGATGCGCGGACCGATCCAGGTGTCCAGGTTCGTGGTCGGCCGGGTTTCCTTGTCCTTGCTGCCAAACATTGTCTTGATCTCCGTTACGTTGAGTCCCGGCGAATGAATTGTTTTCAACGCCAAATTTCGTTGCGCTCGCCGACGCTGAGCGCATGCGACCAGGCAAAGCCCTGCTCGCTATTGTCGCCCTGCTCGGACTTCACCGCCAGCTTGATACGGTTTGGAGTGAATCCTTCGGGCAGTACAAAGCTGCTGTCCAACTGCTGGAAATACTTGAAACTGAATTCCGGTGGCGTGGCTGGGTCGCGGCCCGAGAGGCTATCCCAAGCCAGCGAAACAATTTTGCCATCCTGCAGGCCTTCGATACTGATGCTGGCGGTACCGCGTGTAACCTCGCCCTTGCGCAGATTCTGGGTCAGGGTAGCGCGTAGATTGTAACCGCGGCCGCCGGCAATCGCGCGTACCGCCAGATCGTGCACCGTCAGGCCTTTGCGACCGGACTTGCCGTCCATCAATCGCTGGAAAAACGCGATGTCACCACGCAGACCGGCGATTTCATCTTCTTGAGCACGCAACGTAGCCTGCAGCGACTCATTGGCAGTGCGTGACACCTGATCGGATTTTTCGCTGATGCTGAGCTTTCGTTCACTTTGTTCAAGATCGGCACGCAGCTTTCCCAGTTCGCTGCGATTGCTGCTCAGTTCGCTGTGCATATCCAGCAGATCGGGAGCCGCCCGATATGAAGCCAGCATCCAGACAGCGACACAGGACAACAACCAGGCAATCACCAACAGCAGTCGCTGGCGTCTGGCGCCGACGGGATCGTGCGCACGCAGAACCAGATCAGGGGACCTGTCCCTAAGAATATTGAACCACTTCATCGCGACACATCTGCAGAGGCGGGCCGAACCTTATAGGTTGATCCTGATGATGCGGTCAAGGGCTACAGGAACTTGAATTCGAAGGCCACCGCCTGCTTGCCGGGATCGAAGACTTCCAGGTCGATGGTGGCTGTGGCGCCGGCCGGGAGGCCGCGCACCAGCGCGCGCGCGTCGTTGAGATAGTCCTGCGGCGCCAGGCGGCGCATCGCGATGCGTTGCTCATCAAGATTGGAAAGCGTGATCTCCAATGTCGGGTAGGGCTGGCTGAAAGCGGCGCGATTCAGCATGGTTGCAGATATCACCAGGGCGCCGGTTTCGCTCGGATGTGGCCTGACATCGCGCGCGACCAAGGCAATCTGCGCGACATCGCGACGCGGTGGCAGTCGGCAGCTCAGCCGCTCGCAGGCGGCGTCCAACCAGGGGCGGACCCGTGCATCATCAAGCCAGGCCCCCCTTGTGGCATAAGTAAATTGCGCCAGCATGACAAGCACCAGGATCAGGTTGGCGTAGCGCCAAACGCGGGAAACCCTGGGCTTGGCCAATACACGCTCGGTGCTTACCGCAAACGAGGGTTGTTTGACGGCATCCTCTGTGGTCGGCTCGACTGGGGTGAAGAGATCGCGCTGCCCGGCTTTGGGCTTGCCGGCACTGACACGCAGCAGCGGTATCTCTCCCGCCAGATGCCGGGTCAGCATGGTGTCGGGAGGCTGCGGCACGTCGTCGGACAGCGACGCCAGTACATCGAACTCGGTGCGGCAGGAACCGCAACGCGCGCGCCCGCGCCCCTGGACGAGGTGATCCATGGTCACGGCAAACAGGCTCAGACAGCCGGGGCACTGGGTATACATGTCGGGATTATGCACGGGAAGCTAACCGGGTCGCGATTCCGGTGATTTCATAGCCTGATTGGAGCACGTACCGGACAGCCCTCTGCTTTGCTGCGCGCCTCCACCTGGGCGGCGGTGTCGGCCGTTTCTTCGGCCACGGCCAGCAAGGTCATCCAGTTGCGCACACAGATTCGGCCCAGTTTTGGCCCCAGGGTTTCCGATTGCTTTGCATGCGCCTGGGCGTCCTGCCAGCGTTTCTCGGCCAGCGCCACTTCGGCGCGCCATTGCCACAGTTCCGGGTCATCCGGCATCAGCGACAGTGCCAGGGCCAGATGCGCCTCCGCTTCGGCGTAGCGCTGCTCAGCTTCGGCAGAACGCGCCAACGCGCGCAGATCGGCGATCCCGGGATCCGTCAGTGGCAGCACTTCCACGTAGCTAGGCAGGCGCGCCGCATGCTGCCGGATCTCGCTGACCCAGTCGCGTACTGGCGGTGGCTCCGGCACCGGCGCCAGTTCGGGGGTGGACTGACACGCAGTGATGACCAGCACCATGCAGACCACCACGGCACGGTTAGCCCAATCAATAGAATTCCGTTTCATCTTCGTCATCTGTGCGTCGCGAGTTGAACCAGTCGGTGAACGAGGAAAAGCCGCAGCCTTGATACTCCGCCGGTGCATGACCGCGAATGAACGGCAGGTTGCGCGCACCATCGCACTCGGGGTCGGTCTGTGACTGCGACAGCGTATCGACCCAGCGCATCTCAGGATTGTCCGAGAAATTGATGCGCAGAGGTTCGGTCGGGAGCTTCTGGAACAGACCCGCCCATAGCCGCATAGCTCCGTCGGCGCCGTAGAATGTGGTGCGCGTGTTGTCGTCGCGCCCGAGCCAGACTACGGCAAGATGGCTGCCGGTATAGCCGGCAAACCAGGAATCGCGTTTGTCGTCGCTGGTGCCGGTCTTGCCGGCGGCATGCAGGCCACCCAGGCCGAGTCCGGACAATTCGCCAGCGGTGCCACTGCGCGCAGTTTCCTGCAGCGCGAAGCTGACCAGACGCGCGGCCGAAACCAGCTCACCGGCGTTGTCGCTGCTGGTGTAGCGCGACAGCGGCCGGCCATTACGATCGAGCACGGCGGTCACTGCGGACAAAGGCAGCATGCGCCCGTCTGCCGCGAGATAGGCATAGGCCTGCGCAACTTGCAGCGGCGACAAATCGGTCGCTCCCAGAAGCAGGGACGGATGCGGAGAAATATCCGCGCCCGGAATCAAGGTCTCCAGCACGCGCTCGACCTTCTGCACCTGCACGTCCAACCCGAGTCGCACCGTGGCCAGGTTGTAGGATTTGGCCAGCGCATCGATCAGGACCACCACGCCGTGTTCCTGGTTATCGGAATTGCGCGGCTGCCACACCTTGCCGCCGCGCTGACGCACGGTGATGGCACTGTCATCGAGCGGCGTCATCAGCGAGTAGCGATCGGGTTGTGCCAAGGCGACCAGATAAATAAACGGCTTGACCAGCGATCCAATCTGACGCGCCGCGCTGACCGCGCGATTGAACCCGGGACGGTCGGCATCGCGATCACCGACGATGGCCTCGATGGCACCGGTACGCGAATGCGATACCACCATCGCCGCCTGCAGGCCGGTGGTGTCCTTGGCCAGGGTCTTGATCTTGTCGACCACGGCGCGTTCAGCGAACAGTTGCGTGGATGGCGCGATTGACGTGAATACCGACAGGCCTTCCGAGCGCAGCGCCGATTCCGGGTAGTCGCGCCCGAGCTGCGCCTTGACCAGATCCAGGAACGCAGGATAACGATTCTGCGCCAAAGCGCCGGCCTTGCTGACCGCAAGCTGCTGACGCTGCTCTGCTGCCACTTCCACCGCCGAGATCAACGTGGCCTGGCCCATTTCACGAAGCACCAGATTGCGCCGCTTGATCGCCAGCGCACGCTCGCGACGCGGATCGAACAACGATGGGCCTTGCACCAGCCCGACAATCATCGCGATCTCGTTCGGCGCCAGCGCGTTCAGCTCGCGCCCGAAATAGAACTCCGCCGCTGCGGCCACGCCGTGCACCGCCTGCCCTCCCTGCTGGCCGAGATAGACCTCGTTGAGATAGGCCTCGAGAATGCGCTGCTTGCTATAACGCATCTCGATCAACAGGGCGATGCCCATTTCGTTGAACTTGCGCGTGTAGCGCTGGCGTCGATCCAGAAACAGATTGCGCACCAACTGCTGGGTCAGCGTGCTGCCGCCCTGCACCGTCTCGCCAGCGCGCAGATTGACCCAGATCGCACGGGCAATGCCCCAGGGATCGATGCCAAAATGTGAATAGAAATGCTTGTCCTCGACTGCCAGCAAGGTGTTGACAAGCAGCGGCGGAACCTCATCCATCTTGACCAGACGGCGTTCCTGCCGGGTTTTGCCATAGAGCGTGGCAATGCGTGCGGGATCGACACTGGCGAGTTCCACCGGCTTGCCGCCAAGGTCTTCGAGCTTCGCAATCCGTCCACTGCCCAGCGTGACCTGCAGGCCAAGTTCCGGATGTTGCCCTTCACCAGCGTTGAAGGCACGTGTACGGATCTGAAAGCGATTGCCGGCGACGGAAAACGTTCCGGCCTCGAAAACGTTCTCCACTTCGCGATAGCGCGCAGCCTCCAGCTCGATGCGCAATGCCTCGGCCGTCATCGGTACGCCGCGTGCCAGCCGCAGCGGACGCGCATAGACACGACTGGGCAGCTCATAACTCAGGCCGTCGAAACCGGTGCGTACCAGCTTGTCCAGATACCAGACGTAGGGGATGGCAAAGCCCACGCCCATGCCCAGCCCCAGCCATAACGGAATGCGGCACCAGTGATAAACCAGTGCAAGTATCGGCAGCAATCGATCCCAGAAACGCTTCAAATGCACGCTATCCAGTCAAACGACGGGCAGTCTACCGGCGCCAGAAGCGCTGGCGCGTGGCGGTCGTCAGGCAATTCCGCAATAATTCAGGGACTTTGACCGCTGAGCCGCAGTGACGTGGGCCCAAAGGCGTGGCGCACGCAGCTTCGAGTCGTCGATTGGTCATTCTGTTGGCACGCCCCATGCCAGAATTCCGCGATACCGGAGAGCCGCCCCGGAATCCGCACAATGCGGATGCAGGGCGCCGCAACGCTTTGAAGGCCGCATACTACGCAGCTCGAAAACCCTGGCGAACCCAACGCGTGAATCTGCCCTTCCCCATTGCTGCCGTCCTGTTCGGCAGCCGCCCTGACGCCGAGCTTCTGCCCCGATTGAACACGGCGCTGCAGGGTTGCAGCAGTATCATCTATTGCGGTCCAGACTCCGGGGCTGCGGATGCGCGACGTCTCGGCTGGGAGGTCGCCACGCACCATGTCGACATGACCACGGTCGTCCAGCGCCGGCGTGACGAAGGCGATGTCGGCGACGTACTGCTGGTCGCGCTCGACAGCTGCTGGCCCCAATTCGGGCTGCAACGCCTGCTGTCGCAATCGATCGGAAGTGCAGCTGACGTGATTTCACCGCTGGGTCCGGAGGAAGAATTCTCGCCACTGACCGAGGGTATCGCGCCCGAACTCACCGATGCCGAAGTCGATGCGCTCTGCCACCTGCTTGCCGATCCGATGCTACTGCCGCGCGCTCAGTGCGCCGCGCACATAGCGCTGTGGCGCGCCTCGGCCTGGAGCAAACTCGCTGCAGCGCCCAACTCACCGGCAAACGAATGCGGATTGGTCGTCGTGGCCGATGCCTCGGTCTACGTTGGGCGCTATTCGTTGCCCTGCCGCGGACCGAACGCCCCTCTCGACCGTCGTGAGGCGGCGCCGGCTTCGGCACTGAGCACGCTGCGCGATCGCATTGGCCCGTGGCCGCAGAAACTGCCGCATGCGCTGCCGGGTTGCGATGGGAAGCCGGTGATGCTGCATGTACTGCATGGCTGGGGCGGCGGCATAGAAAGATTCGTGCGCGACCTTGCCGAAGGCGATGAAACACAGACGCATCTGGCGCTGTGCTGCTCGGGGCAATTTGCGCGCCGCCGCTACGGCGAGGCGCTGCAGCTGTTCCTGGTCAGTGGCGGCCGCCTGCTTCTGCTGCGCAGCTGGGCATTGCCCGCAGCGATTGCCGACAGCCGTCAGCACGACGCTGCCAGCCGCGCCGTATTCGATTTCGTTTTGCAACGCTATGCCGTCGCCAGGGTCATGGTGTCTTCATTGATCGGCCATAGCCTGGATGTACTCGACAGCGGGCTGCCGACGATTTATGTCTGCCACGATTACTACCCTCTGTGGCCGATTCTGCACAGCAATTTCGGCGACGCTTCGCAGGCGTTCGACCTCGCATCCCTGCCCGCCGCTTTGCGCGAAGCAGATGCTGGCGCACTGCCCTTTCAGGCGCACTCGGCAGAATACTGGTGGCGGCTTCGCGAAGCTTTCATCGCCACACTACGCGAGCGCGGCATCACGCTATGCGCGCCCAGCGCCGGACTGCGCAGCAATTGGCTGCGCATGGCACCGGAACTGGACGGCCATCGCTTCGAACTGATCCCGCACGGGTTCAAGCCCTTCCTGGAACCGTTGCCGCCGTTGAATTCGAGCACCGACGCAGCGCCGCGACGCCTGCGACTGCTGTTGCTGGGCCGCATCAATTCCGGCAAGGCGATGCAATTGCTGGAGCCGGCACTTGGCGCGTTGGGTGCTGTTGCCGATTTGTTCCTGCTCGGCTGCGGCGCTGCCGGCCATGCACTGTTCGGCAAGCCGCATGTGCATATTCTGCTCGACTACGAGCGCGAACAACTGCCGCGTTTGATACAGCAATTGCAGCCGGACGCCGCCCTGATGCCGGCCACGGTTGCTGAAAGTTTCAGCTACACCTTGAGCGAAATCTGGTCGCTCGGCGTACCGCCGATCGCAACGCGTATGGGCAGTTTTTCTGAGCGCATCGTCGAGGGCGAGAGCGGCCTGTTGTTTGACGCCGAAGTCGATGCATTGCTGGATGTCGTTCGTCGCATTGCCATCGATCGCACGCCCCTGCAGCGTATCCGCGCGCAATTGAGCAAGCTGTCTCTGCGCAGCGTCACCGACGCGCGCAATGACTATGCAGCGTTGTTCCCATCCGCGCTGTCGCCAACCCCGGTCAACCTGCAGCCGTACGGCGCCGAGGCGATGGAGGCAGCGACACTGGCAGAATCCAGACAACTGCTCGGTGCGGAAGTCGAATCGCTGAAGATTCAGATGTCCAGTCAGCAACAGGAACTGCAGGCGCGCGCCGACTGGGCCAATCAGGCTGTACGTGAGACGCAACGCACGCAGCAGCAATTGACGGCGTCCATCAACCGCTTCGCCCAACTACAAACCGAATTCGATGAGCGCGCGCGTTGGGCGGAATCACTGGCCGCGGAAAGCCAACGCCACGCGGCGGAGGGCCAGCGCCTGGGCCAGGAGCTGCAGACAGCCTACGCCAATTACGCGCAACTGCATCAGGAAAAACATGATGCCGATGCCGGCTGGTCGGCGGAGGTCGCACGCGTCGAGGCCCTGCGCCAGTATCTGTTGCAGTCAACATCGTGGCGCGTTACCCGGCCGCTGCGCGCGATCAGCGTGCGGCTGCGCGGCGCTCGTGCACGCCTGCGCTACTGGGCCGACCGCATTCTGGGCCTGCCGCCGCGCGCATTGCGCAGCCTGCGCACCCGCGGTGTTTCCGGCACCTTGCAGCGCATACGCCAGGACGGAGCTGCCGCCTCCATCACACCCGTTGAACTCAGCGTTGAATTGAGTACGCCGGGAAGCCGCTTTGCGCCATTCCAGGTGCCCTGCAGCAGCGCGCCTAAAGCCAGCATCGTGATCCCGGTGTACAACAAATTTCCTTACACCCTGGCCTGCCTGCAATCGATCGCACAGCACGATGCGGCGCTTGGCTTTGAAGTCATCCTCGTCGACGATTGTTCCAGCGACGAGACCCGCGAAGGCCTGTCGCACATCACCGGCATCCAGGCGATTCACAACGAACAGAACCTGGGATTCATCGGTGCGTGCAATGCCGGCGCCGCTGCCGCCAGTGGTGAGTACCTGGTGTTTCTGAACAACGACACCCAGGTGACCAAGGATTGGCTCGATGCACTGATCAATACCTTCACCCAGCATCGCGACGTCGGCCTGGTCGGCGCCAAGCTGGTCTATCCGGATGGGCGCCTGCAGGAGGCCGGCGGTATCGTCTTCAGCGATGCCTCTGGCTGGAACTATGGTCGCTTTGCCGATCCACACGATCCGGCCTACAACTATGTGCGCGAGGTCGACTATTGCTCCGGCGCCGCCATCGCCATCGCGCGCACACTGTTCAATGCGCGCGGTGGTTTTGATACTCGCTATGCGCCGGCTTACTACGAAGACACCGATCTCGCCTTCCAGGTGCGCCAGGCCGGGTTGCGCGTGATCTATCAGCCAGCCTCGGTGGTGATTCATTTCGAAGGCATCACCTCGGGCACGGACACCGCCAGCGGCACCAAGCGCTATCAGGTGATCAATCAGCAGAAGTTCGCCGAACGCTGGCAGGAAGTTCTGACCAGGCAGCCGCGCGCGGGCACACCGATTCCTGTCGCGCGCGAGCACCGTGTCACAGGGCGTCTGCTGATCATTGATGCCACCGTACCCGAACCCGACAAGGATTCGGGTTCGGTGCGCATGGTCAACCTGTTGCGTGCGCTGGTCGAACTCGGCTGGAAGGTCAGCTTCAGCACAGAAAACCGCGCCTATGTCGCCGGTTACACCGAGCAGCTGCAGCAGTTGGGTATCGAGATGCTCTATCACCCGTGGATGAGTGAGCCCGCCAATTTCCTGCGCGACACCGGCACCCAGTGGGATGTGGTGATGCTGAGCCGGCACTATGTGGCCACGCCGCTGCTGCCGCTGGTGCGCCATTACGCACCGCGTGCGCGCATCGTGTTCGATACCGTCGACCTGCACTATCTGCGCGAGGAGCGCGCGGCCGAACTGGAGGGCAGTGCCGAATTGCGGCGCACCGCCGCCACGACCAAGCTCGCCGAGTTGCGGCTGATCAAGGCCAGCGACATCACCCTGGTCGTCAGCCCGGTGGAGCAGGAATTGCTGCTTAGCGAATTACCCGGCGCACGCATCGAGGTGCTGTCCAACGTGCATGAGGTGGTGGGCAGTCGTCGCAGCTTCGTGGAGCGTCGCGACATTTTCTTTGTCGGCGGGTTTCAGCATCAGCCCAACATCGATGCAGTGCAATGGTTCGTCAGCGAGATCTGGCCGGCCATTGCGGCGGCGCTACCCGAGGTACGATTCCATATTGTCGGCAGCCGCATGCCCGATTCGATGCGCGCGCTCGCCTCCGATCGGGTCATCGCCAAGGGCTTTGTCGAAACGCTGGACGAGTATCTCGACGGCTGTCGGCTGTCAGTGGCGCCGCTGCGCTATGGCGCCGGCGTCAAGGGCAAGGTCAATCAGAGCATGGCGCACGGTCAGCCGGTCGTCGCCACCGCATTGGCTGCCGAGGGCATGTACCTGATCAACAATGTCGACGTGCTGATTGCCGACACACCGGATCAGTTCGCTGCCGCGGTGGTGCGTCTGTATCAGGATGAAAACCTGTGGCAGCGGCTATCGGAAGCCGGCCTGGGCAATGTCGAACGTCACTTCTCCTTCGATGCCGCCAAGCTGGCGCTGTCGCAACTGCTCAGGCACTGATCGCTATGGACATCCTGCTCAATGGCCAGCCACGTCAAATCAACGATGGCAGCAGCCTGCGCGATCTGTTGGTTGCCGAAGGCTTGCACGAACGCCGGCTTGCGATCGAGGTCAATCTGGAAATCATTCCGCGCGCGCATCATGTCGACTATCATTTGAAGCCGGGCGATCGCGTTGAAATCGTGCAGGCCATAGGCGGCGGGTGAATGTAGGAGCGGCGGTCGTCTCTCGGCATCCTGCCTTCGACGACACTTGTGCGTCCATGCACGGCGTGAGCCGCGAAGCTCTTGCTCCTGCCTTTGACGTTGTAGAGCGAGGCTTGCTCCGCTGCTCTGGATCTTCGTTGACGTTAAGATCAGAGCAAAGGCAGCGGAGCAAGCCCCGCTCTACAACGTCAGAACAAGAGCATCGCGGCGGGACGCCGCTCCCACACATCGCCGTTGCACGACGATCCCGCCAAATTCTGCAAACCCCGATTCTCCCATCGCCTCGTTTCAACCCACATTCCGCCATGACGGCGGCACTTGGGGAACGACGATGAGAGCGCAGACATTTGAAGACCCGACCCGGTTGAGTCCCACGCGCACCGTGGCCATGGCGACGGCGATCGCGGTACATATTGGCGCCGTACTCTTCATGCTGGCACCGGCCCGTCCCGAGGCTCAGGCGCAGTTGGACAGCGTGGGTAGTACCAACGTGATCTTCGTCGAACCACCGATCGAGCCGCCGCCTCCTCCGCCGGTGAATGAGCCAGACCCACCTCCGCCGATTCCAACCAGAATATTGCCGCCCGTGCGTCCGCAGGTGCACAGCGAGCCGACGACAAACACCGAACCCACGGTGACCGACAACTCGGAATTCATCACCGA
Organism: Lysobacterales bacterium; assembly: GCA_031391205.1. Classification (GTDB taxonomy): domain Bacteria; phylum Pseudomonadota; class Gammaproteobacteria; order Xanthomonadales; family Ahniellaceae; genus 0-14-3-00-62-12. The sequence continues at coordinate 12,094 of JANMUE010000448.1, forward strand.
GGAACCCGTCAGCGATCCTGTTATTCCTGGGCCATCGACGACCGAATCGTTCACCGACGCGCGCGCCGATGTTCGCTACGGCGGTGGTTCCCGCGTGCGTTATCCCACGCTGGCAATTCGCAAGAAACAGCAGGGAGAGGTGCAGCTGCGGGTGTTGATCGCAAGTGACGGCACACCAAAGCAGGCCGAATTGGCACGCAGCAGCGGCTCCAGAACATTGGACGCCGCAGCGAGGAAAGCGGTAATGAGCTGGCGCTTCGTACCGGCAGAACGCAACGGTAGCGCCGTCGAGGCCTGGGTGATCGTGCCGATTCGGTTCAACCTCGGTGAGGCGTAAACGGAACTGCTGTTGTGGGTCCGACCTATGGTCGGACGCTGTTACGTGCTGAACGGCAAAAGCGTCCGCGCACAGCGCGGACCCACATCACCCGACTAATGCCCGCCACCCGAATCGATCGCCTTCAACTCGGCAACCAGCCGATTGACCGCATCAGCACCGTCGCCATACAACAGCTTGGTGTTGTCGGCATAGAACAGCGCATTTTCGATGCCGGCGAAGCCAGTGCCCTTGCCGCGCTTGATGACGATGGCCTGGCGCGCATTGATGACGTCGAGGATCGGCATACCATAGATGGGTGAAGCCGGGTCGGTCTTGGCGACCGGGTTCACCACATCATTGGCGCCGATGACGATGGCGACATCGCAGGTGGAAAACTCGGGATTGATGTCTTCCATGTCCGCGATCAAGTCATACGGCACACCGGCCTCAGCGAGGAGCACGTTCATATGCCCCGGCATACGGCCGGCGACCGGATGAATCGCAAACTTGACCGTCTTGTCGCGCTTGATCAATTGCTGCGTCAACTCCCACACCTTGTGCTGCGCCTGTGCCACCGCCATGCCGTACCCCGGCACGATGATCACCTTGTCGGCGAGATACAGCAGTGCGGCGACGTCGGAGGCTTCTATGGGCTTTTGCGATCCCTTGATTTCCTGTGCCTCGCCGGAGCTGCCGCCGAAATTGGAGAACAGCACGCTGCTGATCGAGCGATTCATCGCCTTGGCCATCAGCTGCGTCAGCAAGGTACCCGCGGCACCGACCACCATGCCGGCGATCATCAACGCTGGATTGCCGAGCACATAGCCTTCAAAACCTACGGCCAGGCCGGTGAGCGCATTGAACAGCGAAATCACCACCGGCATATCGGCGCCGCCGATCGGCAGGGTCATGAAGATGCCGAACAACAGCGACAACACCAGGAAGGCGACGATGATCGGCACCTGCATCTGGAACACCAGTAAGCCGCCCAGCACCGCGGCGGCGATAAAGCAGAGGCCGTTGAAATACTGCTGACCGGTGAAGGTGAAACGCTTGTCCATGCGCCCATCGAGCTTGGCCCAGGCGATCACCGATCCCGACAGCGAGATCGCACCGATCAAGGTGCCGATGACTGCGAGCACGGTGCGCGAAGTATTCAGGCAGCTGTGCGCATTGGCATCGAGGCAGGCATTCGGGTCCAGTGCCGAACCGAGCAGCGCGCTGGCGCCGATCGCTGCCGCCGAACCGCCGCCCATGCCGTTGTACAGCGCCACCATCTGCGGCATATCGGTCATCGCGACCTTCTTGCCGCTGATCCACGCCGGCAAGGTGCCGACCAGCACCGCGGCAATGATCAGCCCGTAGTTGCCGTGGATGTCCGGATGGAAGAACGCAGCGACCGTCGCCACCACCATGCCGATACCGGCCTGCACGATACCGGCGCGCGCAGTGACCGGCGAGGCCATGCGTTTGATGCCGAGGATGAACATCACCGCCGCAGCGAAGAAGCTTGCAGTGACGACCCAGGATTGAATATCGTGCAGCGAAAGATTGCGCAGGGAATCCATCACTTGGTTCCCCCTGGCTTCTTGCTGGACTTGAACATCTCCAGCATGCGTTCGGTCACCACGTAGCCGCCGGCAGCGTTACCGGCACCGAGTACGACACCGATGAACCCGATCACCTTTTCCAGGTTGGTATCGGCGACGCCCAGCGCGACCATGGCGCCGACCAGCACGATGCCATGCACGAAGTTTGAACCCGACATCAGCGGCGTGTGCAGGATCACCGGCACGCGCGAGATGATTTCGTAGCCGGTGAACGCGGCCAGCATGAAAATGTACAACGCTAGGAATCCGTCGATCATGTCATCCGTCCTTAAGCTTGGCCGTCAACGACTTTGCGCGTCGCTTCGTGTTTGATCTCGCCCGCATGGGTGAGGCAGGTCTGTGCAATCAGGTCGTCATTCCAATCGAGGGTCATCGCGCCATCCTTCAGCATCAGGCTGAGGAAGTTGAACAGATTGCGCGCGTACATCTCGCTGGAATGAATGGCGCCCATGCTCGGCAGATTGACCGGGCCGACGACACTGACGCCGTTCCTGACGATGGTTTCGCCCGGAATAGTGAGCTCGCAATTGCCGCCGGTTTCGGCGGCGAGATCGACGATCACACTGCCGGGCTTCATGCCCTCGACCATGGCCGTGGTGATGATGCGCGGCGCCTTGCGGCCCGGAATCGCCGCGGTGGTGACGATGACGTCGACATTCTTGACGTGCTCGCCGAGACGACGTTGCTGCTCGGCCATTTCTTCCGGCGTCAGCTGACGCGCATAGCCGCCGCTGCCAGCAGCGGAAACGCCAAGATCGAGAAACTTGGCTCCCAGCGACTCGATCTGCTCCTTCACTTCAGGCCGCACATCGAAGCCTTCGACCTGGGCACCGAGGCGGCGGGCGGTCGCGATCGCCTGCAGACCGGCCACACCGGCACCGACGATCAGCACCTTGCTGGGGCGGATCGTACCGGCCGCAGTGGTCAGCATCGGAAAGAACTTCGGCGACACCTGGGCAGCGATCAGCACGGCCTTGTAGCCGGCCATGCCGGCCTGCGAACTGAGAATATCCATCGCCTGCGCGCGCGTGGTGCGCGGCAGCAGTTCCATCGAGAAACTGGTGATTTTGCGATCGCGCAGCTGTTTCACGCGATCCGCCGATGCATGCGGCGCCAGCATCCCGATCAGCACCGCGCCTTCCTTCAGCCTGCCAATCGTGGCCGCATCCGGCGGCTGTACCGACAGCAGCACGTCGGCATTGCCGATAGCATCGACGACGGCCTCGGCATCCTTGTACTGCACATCCGGAAACGCCGCCGATTCACCGGCATTGCGCTCGATCTGCACAGTGGCCCCCAGCGCCTTCAATTTCTTGGCAATCTCCGGCGTCAACGCGACGCGGCGTTCGTTCGGCGCGGTTTCGCGCAACGTTGCAACAATGACACCCATGCGTTTTCCCCAAGCAGTGGTCGCAGCCCTCCGGATGCTAGTGCAAATCGCCTGGGGAACGCATCTATTGCGGTACTCGGGTAGTGATCTAGTTGGAATCGCGCACTGGCCATATTGTGGGAGCGGCGTCCCGCCGCGAAGCTCTTGCTTTAATTTCCGTAGTCGGAGCGAGAGCTTCGCGGCGCGACGCCGCTCCCTCATCAGCCTGGCGAACCCCAGCAAATATCAGCTCTGCTGGGCTTCGCTGCGCGCACCGCCAGCCGCCTGCATTGCCGTCAGTTTTCCGAACTGCGACGCTGATTTTCGGTCTCGGCAATAGCGGGAATCACATGAGTGGCGACGAGGTTCTGCAGCGGATACCAGGTTTTGAAGTCGCCATAATTGCCTGCGGCGATCATGACCACCAGTTCCAGTTCGGGCACCACGATGATGAATTGGCCGCCATTGCCCCCGGCCGCGTAGTAACGGTAGCTGCGCTCGCCGACGCTGACCTCGTACAGATGCCAGGCATAACCGTAGCCGTGCGCATCGTCGAACTGCGCATGCTTCCGCGTCGAGGCGTCTACCCAGGCCGCGTCGACGATCCGCTTGCCATTCCATCGGCCGCCCGCAAGATAGAGCTGCCCCAGCTTGAGCGCGTCGCGCGGCCGAAGATAAATGCCGCCTCCGGCATAGCCCTGACCGCCAGGCATCAGGTTCATGTGGTAACGATCGATCTGCAGCGGCCCGGCCAGATACCGCTGGAAGAATTCGTACATCGGCATGCCGCTCCGCCGCGCGACGATGCCGCCCAGCAGATTGATTCCAGCCGAGCAATACACTACCTGCCGGCCACCAGGATCGCGCTTCATTTCCAGATCCAGCGCGTAGCGATGCCAATCCGCCTGCGTGCTCTGTGACTGCATCACGTCTTCATTGCCGGGCGAGCCATCGTCGTTGTCATCGCAGGCCAGTCCCGAAGTCATGGTCAGGAGATTGCCCACCGTCATGCGCTGTTTGCGTGCATCCAGGTGCTGCAGATCCGCATATTGATCGAACAGGCGCAGCACCGGCGTATCGACATCGAAGCCGCCATGCCGCTGCTGTGCGATACCGAGCAGGATGGAAGTCAGTGTCTTGCTTGCAGAGCGCGTGTCGTGAACCTGATCGCGATCGTATCCGTGAAAATATTCCTCGAACACCAGCCTGCCTTTGCGAGCGATCAGGATCGCGTGCAGATACGGCGTCGTCACAGCGACCGGCAGCTGCCGCCGGACATGATCGTCCAGATTTTGCAATACATCCGCACGCATGCCCACGTCTTCCGGAGCTGCGGTGGCCCAGCCATCGCCGATCGGCGGCGGAACCCAGCGCGGCAGCGACGGCGATGCCGGGCCCGGTGCGATGCCCGGAGTGCTTTCGATATCGCGCCGCGAAAAATCGAACGTGCCGAGCCCCTGGAATACCATCGACAGCCGCCCCGACCCGGCATCGAATCGCCCGCGCAGCACGTCGCCTGCGCGCGTCGCGTTGATGAACGACACATGGTCGTCGCTGACTTCGATACGGAACGGACGGCGCAGCCCGAAATTGAACTCGGGATTGCGGATGAATCCCGCGAGCGCGCCATCGCCGCCGCGAGTGATGTTGAGATAAAACGTGACACGATCCGGCAACGGCCTGACCTCACCCACCCAGACCTTGTCCGATACCGATCTCAGTGTGACGGGCGTGGCGTAACCACTGCCCAAAGTGACACCGGGCGGCTGCATCCAGAAGCCCTCGATCGCGCTGCCATCGGGTCTCAGGCGACCGCTGAACTCACCCTGCTTCGCGGGCAAAACAAACTGCACCGCATCCGCCTTTCGGCTGACCGCGACATCGAAGCCAGCGATAGCGGCACGCCATTGCGAATAGCGGCCGTCCAGCGTCAAGCTGCCGGCAACCGCCGGGCCGTAGTTGGCCTGATGTTTCCACCAGCCGGGCAACTGCCCGGCAATGTCGGTGTTGGCGTTCTGCGCGCAGGCGGTCGACTGCGCCAGAATCAGAAATAAAAGTAACGCGGCCATCATTCGCATGCGGGTTCACCGTGTGAAAGCAGAACTCAGCGTAGCGATACGCCGGCGTCGCTGTCTTGTATCTGGCAAACCTGCATGTAGTCGCGATAGGCGCGCGGCGTCACCCCATAGGCCTGCTTGAAGCTACGGCTGAAGTGGGCCTGATCGAAATAGCCGCAGACGGCTGCGATATCACCCAGGCTGCGCCCTCGGCGACCGAGCAGTGCGGCGGCGCGATTCAATCGGCAGCGCCGCAGAAACTCGCCCGGCGTACAGCGATAGTGGCGGCGGAACGCACGCGTGACATGCACGCTATGCACGCCTGCCGCCTCGGCCAGTTGGTCGAGACGCAGTTCGTCGCCGCAGGCGTCGTGCAGAAGCTCGCGTATCCGACGCAGCCAGGGGGGTGGTGGCTTCGGTTCTGCATCGACCGCCGCAGCGGCCGCCAACAATTCCGAGCACAATGACTCCAGGGTCAGCGCAGGCATGTCGATGGATGCGTCCAGAGCAGCGGCAATACGTTGCGCCGTGACGATCCCGTCACCGGTCAGCACACGCGGGTGGTCCGGCAGGCGTGCCGCGACCTGGAACGCCTGCGACGCGGCGGCCGTTATCGAGAGGGTCATGAACTGCCCGGTATCGCCCTGAAAACGGTCACGATGCCGGGTTCCTGCAGGATTGAAGATCAGCGTAGGCCCGCTGCATACCGCGGCGGCACCCTGTGCCGTGCTCAGGTACCTGCCGTTGATCAGCAGCACCAGATGCGCTTCGGCGTGCGTGTGCGTACGCACTTCATGTTCGGGCACAGTCGGCCGCAGCAATGCCAATTCAAGGCCCGGCAGCGAACGTCGACCGAGCGCGGCGCCGAAGAACTGGCCATGCAAGAAAATATCGCCGGGATTGCTTTGGACCATGGGAGGCAGGCTATTGGCGTGGAATCGTTGCGGCCAATGCCGATCGGCACGGGTGAGTCCGATCTGTGGTCGAACGCCTTCGCCGAAGCGAATCAAACGGAAAGTGGGTCCGACCTGTGGTCGGCCGACTTCGTGGGAACGAATCGAGTGGAATAGCGTCCGCGCGCAGCGCGGAACCACAGGTCAGCTGCCCTCACGTTCGGTACAAGCCAATGACCAGGACAGCGCATACAATGAGCAACTCAAAACGACGCTGGCACATCATGGCTACCCTGGATTTCCTGTTGCACCGCCGCTCGGTACCCAGCCGCCTGTTGACGGCGCCCGGCCCTGATGAGGCGACGCTGCACGCTCTGCTTGCCGCAGCGTTGCATGTCCCCGACCACGGCAAGCTCGAGCCCTTCCGCATTCTGCGCATCGAAGGTGAGGCCCGTCTGCGGCTTGGCGATTTCCTCGCCGGGCTTACGCGCGCACGCCAGACTGATGCGCCGGACGCAGTCCTCGAGAAGGAACAGCAGCGCTTCTCCAGCGCGCCGCTGGTGCTGGCGGTGATCGCCTGCATTACGCCAGGACACAAGGTGCCGGAGCAGGAACAACTGCTGAGTGCCGGATGCGTCTGCTACAACCTCCTGCATGGCGCACAGGCGCAGGGATTCGGCGCGCAGTGGCTGACGGCATGGGCGGCCTACGACACCGAAGTCGCTGCATTTCTGGGACTGGATGCGAACGAACGCGTCATCGGCTTCGTGCATATCGGCACGGCAACCGGCGCTGCACCGGAGCGGCCGCGTCCGAATGTGCAGGACAAGGTGCAGGTCTGGACCCCGCAGCACTGACAATAGCAATGTAGGAGCGGCGTGAGCCGCGAAGCTCTTGCTACCGCCTTTGCTTTGTAGAGCAGGGCTTGCTGCGCGGCTTTTTCTTTATCTTTTCGATGACCATAAAAGATCGAGAGCAGCGGAGCAAGCCCCGCTCTACAAAGGCAAGAGCATCGCGGCTGAAGCCGCTCCTGCATTTTTTATTTTACGGTGATGGTGATCTTCTTCGACACCACCGGTGGATCATGCGGAATATGCAGCTGATCGCCCAGTACCAGCTGCAAAGTGTGTTTGCCCGGCGCCAGATTCAGTGTGGTTTCGGTCTGGCCGGCACCGAAGTGCTGATGTCTATCGTCTTTGGGCAGGGGCTTGTCCATGGCCGGTAGCGCCTCCACATCCACCATCAGGTGGTGATGTCCGGTGCCGACCATATTGATGCCGGCCGGCGCCACACCCATGCCACGCAAGCCAAAACGTACTGTCACCGCACTTTTCACGGTCTCGCCGTCCTGCGGTGCGATGATGTACAGCTCGGCGCCGGTGGGCGAGGTGTTGCGCGGCAGAGCGTCTTCGGCCTGTGCGGAGAGCGCTACGATGAACAACAACAAGGATTTCCACATGATGCTTCTCCTGGCCCGATGGATGCAGACGCCGTGCATCGACTGCAGGCGTCCAGCGCCGCCATTCTACGCTGACATGCGTCCCATTGATCGCGGAGCCGATGCTTGAATGCCGCCGTAACCCCGACGGTGGAGCGCAGCGGCTGGCATACGCTGAAAGGTCTCGCGCCTTACGTCTGGAAATTCCGCGGTCGTGTCGTAGTGGCGCTGGTTTTCCTGATCGCAGCCAAGATGGCTTTGATTGGCGTACCCGTGGTGCTCAAGCAGCTGGTCGATCAGCTCAATCCGGAATTGGCGCCGCTGACGGTGCCCGCACTATTGCTGATGACTTATGGCGCGCTACGCCTGGCCTCCACGCTGTTCCAGGAACTGCGCCAGATCGTGTTTGCGAGGGTGATGGCGCGCACTTCGCGACTGCTGACACTGAGCGTGTTTGAACATCTGCACGCGCTCAGTCTCAAATTCCATCTGGAGCGCCGCACCGGCGGTGTGTCGCGCGATCTGGAACGCGGCATGACGGCGGTGTCGGATCTGCTTGACTGGACCATCTACACCATCGTACCGACGCTGATCGAGATCATCGTCGTGTGCATCATTCTCGGCTACAACTTCGAAGCCAGCTTCACCTGGATCACCCTGGGCACGCTGGCAGCCTATGTCGCCTTCACCTTTTCCGTGACCGAATGGCGCATGCGTTTTTACCGGGCGGCCAATGAAGCCGATACCCAGGCCAACGCGCGCGCGGTCGATTCGCTGCTGAACTACGAGACCGTCAAATATTTCGGTAATGAGCGCTTCGAATCGCGCGGCTATGACGAAAGCCTGCAGAAACTCGAAGAAGCCACGGTGCGCAGCCTGAAGACACTGGCGGTACTCAACATCGGGCAGAGTAGCATCGTCGCCATCGGTCTGGCGCTGCTGGTCTGGCGCGCTGCGGCGGGCGTGGTAGCAGGCACGATGAGCCTGGGCGATCTGGTGATGGTCAATGCCTTCCTGATCCAGCTGTCGATGCCACTCAACTATCTCGGTATGGTTTATCGCGAGGTCAAGCAGGCGATCAGCAATATCGAGCGTATGTTTGCGCTGCTCAATCAGTCGCGCGACGTGCAGGACCCACCCGATGCCAAGCCTTTGGCGGTAACTGGCGCAAGCGTCGAATTCGATCAGGTCGATTTCGGCTATGACCCACGCCGGCCGATTCTGAAGAAGGTGAGTTTTACCGTGCCCGCCGGCAAGACGGTCGCCATCGTCGGTACCACTGGAGCAGGAAAATCGACGATCGGGCGGCTCTTGTACCGTTTTTTCGATGTCGACAGCGGCGCCATCCGCATCGATGGCCAGAACATCCGGGACGTCACCCAGGATAGTCTGCGCCGCTCGATCGGCATCGTGCCGCAGGACACGGTGCTGTTCAATCAGAGTATCGGATTCAACATCGCCTATGGTCACACCGATGCCAGTCAGACGCAGATCGAACAGGCGGCGCAGGCGGCGCATATCGATGCCTTCATCCAGAAGCTTCCCGATGGCTACGAGACCGCCGTCGGTGAACGTGGGCTCAAGCTGTCGGGTGGCGAGAAGCAGCGCGTCGCCATCGCGCGCACGGTCCTGAAGAATCCACCGATCCTGCTGCTCGACGAGGCGACCTCGGCACTGGATACACGTACCGAGCGCCTGATCCAGGCCGAGCTCGCAGAAATCGCCCGCGCCCGCACCACTCTGGTGATCGCGCATCGTCTGTCCACGATTGTTGACGCGGATGAAATCCTGGTCCTCGATCACGGCGAGATCGTCGAACGCGGCAGTCATTCGACCCTGCTGGGCCAGCAAGGCCGCTACGCCAAGCTTTGGGAGCTGCAGCGCACTGCCAGCGCCGACGCCTGAGTGACGACCTTGACCACCCCTCGGCCAAGCGGCCCGGCAGGTAAAATTCTGGTTGGGTCGTGTCACAATCGACTTTTCCATGCCCGTCATCTGGGCTTCACGCATTGGGGAGTGCACCCACATCATGTCGAAAACCCTTCGAATTGCGGCGCAAAGCGTTTCCGCGAGCGAACTGGAGCAAATCAAGGCTCTGATGCATGGCATGCAATTGCCTACGCGTTGGGAATGGACCGGGAACGCCGTCAATGCTGACGTGGTGCTGATTGATGTCGATTCGCTCTACGGGCATATGGATTGGCTCAAGGCACAGTCGCAGGGCCGCAAGATGATCTGTCTCACTGCGTCCAGCATGGGCGAGCAGGACGTCGTCATTGCACGGCCGATCAGCGTAGGTGGTATCAAGCACGCTCTGGCGCTGTCCGCCGGCGATGATCTGGGCAGCAGCGGCGTCAAACCCGCCGCCAACAACGCACCGATTCCGACCGTGCCTCAGCGTGCACGGGTGACTGGCGAGCAGGCGGTGGTTCCGATAACAGCAGCTCGCAGCGAGGCCCCGGTGGCCCGCCGTGTGACAGGCGAGCAACCAGCGTTCGCCGCGGCGCGGCCAGTCGCCGCGCCCAACGCAGCGGCAGCGGTCGCACCGGCAGCGCGCGTCACCGGACAGCAACGCGTTGTGGCCGCCGCCCCACCGCCCGCCGCCGTAGTCGCCGAACCGACGCAGCTGCGGCCGGTGGCCAGTACCCTGGCTGACTTTCTGCTGGGCGACGAGCTCGATCAACCCGCAATGATCGCCCGCGCCGGTTTGCCGGCGCTGGTCGTCGATCTGGTCAATGACCGCTACTACGGCGGGCTGACGCTCAAGCCCTTGCTGCCGTATTGTCAGGGCCGGATCGAACGCAGCGAATGGAAACCCGTCGCCGAGAAGGATCTTGCTGCGCTACGCTCCGGCGGCTCGGGCCTGCCGTTGTCGCGACTGCTGTGGCTGTATACGCTCGGCACTTCCAACGGCGTCGCCTTATTGCCCGGCCTGGATACGAACGCGCGCTTCAAGCTACTGAAATGGCCGCAGATCGAACGCGAATTTCCCAAGCATTTCCGCATTGCCACAGCGATGATGAAGGCTCCATCGCTGCTTACCGAAGTTTCCGATTTCGCTGGCGCCACGCTCAGCGAGGTCATCGACTTCGTCAACGCGTACGGCGCCATTGGCGTGGTGTGCCAGGAGAACCAGAGCCCGTTGACGGATCGCAAGGCGGTGCTTGAGCGGCTGCGCGCACGCGCTTCCTGATGCCGCGGAATCGCTCTTGATCTTGTCCCAAGGTCAACGGCCAGATTGAAGCGACCGCGTTCACCCCTTACCAACCGGCAAAGTTTGTCATTCAGCCTGGGCGGCGTAAGATGCCGCCCTCTTCAACCCAGACAGATCGGAGTGCCCCCATGTTCAAATCCACCCTCGCCTTTCTGATGTTTGCCGGTGCCAGCACCCTCTCGGCGCAGGACACCAAGCCCGCACCGGGAGCGCCGGCGGCGGCTGCTACGGCCAGCGCAACCGCTCCGCAAGTCGCGCTGAACACGAATATGGGCCGAATTGTGATCGAACTGAATCCGGCCAAGGCGCCCAAGTCAGTCGAGAATTTTCTGCAGTACGTCAACGACAAGCATTACGACGGCACGGTGTTTCACCGCGTCATCCCAACCTTCATGATCCAGGGCGGCGGCTTCACCCAGGACCTGACCATGAAGTCGACGCGCGCTCCTGTGGCGAACGAAGCCGACAATGGCCTGAGCAATCTGCGCGGCACTGTGGCGATGGCCCGCACCGGTGACCCGCATTCTGCGACCTCGCAGTTCTTCATCAACGTCGTCGACAATCCCAACCTCAACCATTTCGGCAAGGACAATGGCCAGACCTGGGGCTATGCCGTGTATGGCAAAGTCGTATCGGGCATGGAAGTGGTTGATGCCATCAAGGCGGTGGAGCGCGGCGCCAAGGGGCCGCTGCCGCAGGATGTCCCGGTGTCGCCGGTGATCATCCTCAGCGCTGAAGTGGTGAAGTAAACCTCGGCGGATTTCCCCGGTAAGATGCAATGACAGGCATCACCTTCACGGTGGTGCCTGTTCTGTTTTTACCTGTTGAAAACGCATGGAGTTGTGCGCACGCATGACGACGCTGTTCATCTCCGACCTGCATCTGGACGATTCGCGCGCCGATATCACTGCGGCTCTGCTCACGCTTTTGTCGGGCGAGGCACGCCGCGCGGACGCGCTCTATATCCTCGGCGATCTGTTCGAGGCCTGGATCGGCGATGACGATGATTCAGCCTTGTCGCGGGAAGTCGCGCAGGGGTTGCAGGCGTTGAGCGCATCCGGTGTACCCTTGCACTTCACGCACGGCAATCGCGACTTCCTGCTCGGCGCCGGCTATGCGCAGCGCTGCGGCATGCATCTGCTCGATGAAACCACAGTCATCAGTTTGTACGGGATTCCAACCTTGCTGCTGCATGGCGACACCCTGTGCACAGCCGACGTCGGCTATCTGAAATTCCGGGCGCAGGTGCGTCAGGCTTCCTGGCAGTCGGAATTTCTTGCGCGGTCTCTGGACGCGCGCCGCGCCTTTGCGGCAAACGCACGCGCACAAAGCAAAGTGCACACTCAGGCCGCTGCCATGGACATCATGGACGTGACCGGCGATGCGGTCGCCAAAGCGTTTCGCCAACATGCGGTTACGCGCATGATCCACGGGCATACGCATCGTCCGGCGATTCATATGCCCATCGATGTCGGTGGGCGATCCTGTCAACGCATCGTGTTGGGGGACTGGCATCGACATGGCAGCGTGCTGCACGTGGATGCTGCGGGCGCGCAGTTAGAAACGCTGCTTTTCTAGGCACTGCTTTTGTGGGAGCGGCGTCCCGCCGCGAAGCTCTTGTTCTTTCCTTTATAGTCGGAGCACCAGCTTCGCCGCGAGACGCCGCTCCCACGACACTGTTCTGGCAAAGTTAGTTGCCCGAGCATCAGTAGGCTTTCAAGGAACGACCGCGTCGCGCTTCTCCGCCTTGACGCTGTCCGCGCGCTGCGCCGCGATCGCGCCCAGGTAACCCTCAGGCATGCCGGTGACGTATTCACCGGAGAAGCAGCTGGTATCGAAATACTTCAGGTCTTCGTTGCCCTCGGCCACTGCACCGATCAGATCATCCAGATCCTGATAGATCAGCCAGTCGCACCCGAGCAGGGTTTCGACTTCCGTCTCGCTGCGGCCATGTGCCACCAATTCATTCGGCGCCGGCATGTCGATGCCATAGACATTGGGATAGCGCACTGGCGGCGCTGCTGAGGCGAAGTAGACTTTGCGCGCGCCGGCTTCGCGCGCCATCTGGATGATCTGTTTCGAAGTCGTGCCGCGTACGATGGAATCGTCCACCAGCAACACCACTTTGTTGCGGAACTCAAGTTCGATGGCATTGAGCTTGCGCCGCACCGATTTCACGCGCTCGCTCTGCCCCGGCATGATGAAGGTGCGGCCGACATAGCGATTCTTGACGAAGCCCTCGCGGTACTTCACGTCCAACATCTGCGCCAGTGCCAGCGCCGCTGTGCGTGATGTATCCGGAATCGGAATCACGGCTTCGATATCATGATCGGGACGCATGCGCTGAATCTTCTGCGCCAGACGCTCACCCATGCGCAGGCGCGCCTTATACACCGAGACGTCTTCCATCATCGAGTCGGGCCGCGCCAGATAGACATACTCGAAAATGCAGGGCGCGTGTTTGGCCGGTTCGGCGCATTGGCGCGCATGCAATTCACCGGCGTTGGTGATGATCACGGCTTCGCCGGGCAGCACGTCGCGCACACGTCGGAAGCCCAGAACATCCAGCGCAACGCTCTCCGATGCCACCGCCCATTCGGTGCCTTCACTGCTGTCGCGACGTCCGAGCACCAGCGGCCGGATGCCGTTCACGTCGCGCCATGCCACCACGCCAAGACCCAGCACCAGGCTGACCACGGCATAACCACCCTGGCAGCGGCGATGCACCTCGGCAACGGCGCGGAACACATCATCGACCTCGGCGCGCGGACTGCCGATCTCCTGCAGCTCATGCGCGAAAATATTCAACAGCACTTCAGAGTCGGAACCGGTATTGATATGGCGACGATCGGTCTCGAACAGTTCGCGACGCAGCGCCTCGGTATTCACCAGATTGCCGTTGTGACCCAGGGCGATGCCGAACGGCGAGTTGACATAGAACGGCTGCGCTTCGTCTGCACCCTCCGAGCCTGCGGTCGGATAACGGCAGTGCGCGATACCGATGCGGCCGCGAAGGCGCGCCATATGCTCGCTCTGAAACACGTCTTTTACCAGGCCGTTGGCCTTGTGCAGACGCAGCCGATCACCATCGACGGTGGCGACGCCGGCGGCATCCTGGCCACGATGTTGCAGCACCGTGAGCCCGTCATACAACGCCGAAGCGACTTCGGTTCTGCCTACGATTCCAATGATGCCGCACATGTTCGCAAGCTCCGCTCAAGGTGTTGAATTTTCTACCGGTGCCGGCGCCGTCACCGGCGCGGCGCCATGAAACTGAATTTGCTTGGCCACCGCCTCGGGCAACCAGGCGCGGGCGCGTTCTGCCATCGGTTGAAACATCGCGATCGCCCGCGACGCACCCCACCAGCTGTCGCCAGGAAACGGGGTCAGGCCCGACATCAGGATTGTCAGCACCACCAGCACCAACCCGCGCACTGCACCGAACAGCATACCGAACAGACGATCGGTGCCGGTCAAACCGGTACCCGCTACCAGTTTCTTCAGAAAGTAGATCAAGATCGCGCCGGACACCAAGGTGCCGACGAAGATCAAACCATAACCCAGAAAAATGCGCGCAGAACTCAGTTCCAGTGTGGACGAAAACATCGCAGCCAACTGAGGTCCAAACCAGTACGCCAGCCCCACGGCCAAAATCCACACCGCAATCGCCATCACTTCGACGACAAAGCCGCGCACCAACCCGATGATCATCGAGATGACGAATACGGAAATGATGGCGATATCGGCAGTGCTCATGATGCGACAGCGCTCATGAATGACTCATGGGCGATGAGGCACGCGAGCGCCGCTCCGCGGCACTCACGGATAGTCAACGATGATCGCGTCAAAGCCGAATCTCTGTTTCACCGCCGCGCGAATTTTCTCGGCATCGGCACGATCGGCCTCCGGTCCGATGCGAAGGCGATGCACAGTGCCTTTGTCGGTATCGAGCTTTTCGACGAATGCGGCAAATCCGGCAGCACGCAGACTATCGCGTTGCGCATTCGCCTTGGCCACATCGCTGAGTACCGCCACCTGCACCGCAAACACCGATGCACCCGCACGCGCCGGACTGCGCACAGCGGCATCGGACGAGGGCGAATCGTCGATCTCGATCACGCTGGCGGGGATGTCCGCACGCACACCCTTGGCCTTGATGCGGGCATTTTCGGCAAGCGCGCGCGTCACATAGGGACCCAGTCGCAGGCGCCGCGCGGTTTTGCCATCGACGTCGACGGACTCCGAGCGCACGGACAATCCCACTGCGCGCAGCGCAGATTCGAGCTGACTGGCATTGGCAGCATTGGCATAGCTGCCAATATTCACCATGAACCGTCCCCCTGCTGCGACAACCGGGGCCGGTACAGCGTCTGAAACCGGGGCGGGTGGCTGCGCGGCAGTCACGGCTGGCTGAGTGGGTGGCGCTGCAGTTGCAACCGTATTGCCGCCAACGGTTTCGCCAGTGATAGCGTCAACACGAGCGGCCGAAGGCGCTACAGCTTCAGCGACCGGCTCATCCGCAAGCACCGGCGCCGCTGCAAGGGAATTGTCCTGCTGACCGTTGTCGGTCGCTTCGGACACGCCAATCGCATCGGCCATGCCGGTGGTCGGCGTCGGTTGATCCAGCGGCACCACACGGGTTTCGAAATCGCGCTGAGGCGGCACTGGAATGTCCAGCTGCACGCTCTCGCTACGCACCGGTTCGCTACCGTCAAACAACATGGGCAGGAAGATGACGGCGAGCACAATCAATACACTGGCGCCGATCAAGCGTTTCTTCAGAGCGGGATCCATGGCGCAGTCCGGAACTTGGAAGAGGCGCGGATTATACGGGCGAGGCCAGGCTTTCGGGTTTACCGCAGGCAACGTCAGGAATTTGGCCGATGGCCCGGGCCGGTCTCGCTGACGACCGAGATGTAGGAGCGGCGGTCGTCTCTCCGCATCCTGCCTTTGCTGCACATGGATGTGCAAATGCCGCGGGCGCAGGCGACGGCATGGATGCCGGAGGTAGAGCAATGCAGGGAGCAATTGCCGGATGCGCTGGAGCGGCCGACGACACTGGTGCATCCCTGCACGGCGTGAGCCGCGATTCTTGACACTGCGGCGGTGCATACATCGCGACTGACGCCGTTTCCGGAATTGTGGGTCCGACCTGTGGTCGGATGCTTTCGCCAGAGCGGACCGAGTCGACAAAAAGCGTCCGACCACAGGTCGGACCCACATTTCCGGAAACGGCGTCAGTCGCGATGTATGCACCGCCGCAGTGTCAAGAATCGCGGCTCACGCCGTGCAGGGATGCACCAGTGTCG
>JANMUE010000469.1:0-20932 GCA_031391205.1 Lysobacterales bacterium
CTCATCAGAGCAAAAAGTTCGCGGCGGGACGCCGCTCCCACGCAGTCGCTCCCATATCCTGACCCGAGAGTTCGGAGCTGGTGCGTCCCTACAAAGCAGGGGTGCGCCGCTTGATAAAAACCCGCGCCAGCCAGAACAGCATCATCAGCAATACCAGCACCACCGGAATAACCAGCACGCCCGATTTACGAATCGGTGCAGGAAAAAACTTGGCCTGGCCCAGAAAGAATGACATGACCGCGATCCACAACGCGTAGCACATGCGCCATAGATGGCGGGCGAGCCGATGCGCGCCCTCGATGCGCCTGGCCCACAGCAGACGCGCATCCAGCACTGCGCCCACAAGCCCCACTGTGCCAAACATGATCAACGCCTGCCACGGCACCTGGTCGACGATGCCGTTGGCACTGCGCAATCCCTCGATACTCAGGCTGAAGGCATAGGCACTGCCGATCAGCGCCAGCAGCATGAAGCCGGTCAGCGCGCCGCGCGCCTGCTCCACCGTGCGCCGAACCGTCAGCACGGCGGTGCAGACCAGATAGAACGTAAGCATCCCGGCAACCACATTCACCCGGTTCGGCCGAAGGAATGCTGCCATCACTACCGCGCTGGACGTCATCACCAGCATGGCGGCGACGAAGATCATCCCGGCCCTGCGGTGCAGCCAGGCGCCCTTGGTGGCGAACAATGCGGTCGCACCCGAAGCGAGTGCCAGCAATCCGGCGATGATGTGAATCCATTTCATAGGCGAG
Organism: Lysobacterales bacterium; assembly: GCA_031391205.1. Lineage (GTDB taxonomy): Bacteria > Pseudomonadota > Gammaproteobacteria > Xanthomonadales > Ahniellaceae > 0-14-3-00-62-12. The sequence goes on from JANMUE010000469.1 coordinate 753, forward strand.
TCCCCGTTGAATTTCCGCTGTCGTCGTCTACGGACTTTGGGCACGCGCAATGGCGCTGACCAGCACATTGCGACGGATGACGGTTTGTCGCGGTCGAACTGCGGTGTGCGGCGACGGACGTCGTGAAGGTCGATCTACTAGTGTCGTGAATCATAAATATCGGGACAAGAAAAACGGATGGATTTTTTCGCAGGGCAAGGCGCGAGGAGGCGACATAGTGGGCGCTATGGCAACGACGAGCAACGCCGCCATGCGGAAAAAGACGCCGTTTTTTGTCTCGATATTTATGATTCACGACACTAGACCGTGGCCAGTGCACTTTTGCAGCCCGTCGCCGCCTGGCGTGCTTTGGCCATTCGCTCGCGTGGCTGGTCGCAACCGGCTTCAGCAGCGACCGCCCTGGGATGCACACTCGCCCCTGACGACGTTCAATTCAGCGTCGGCCAAATCCAGTCACCACACATTCTGCAGGCAATGCGATGACAGCCCTCTCGAACGATGCGATCCATATTGAAACATTCCATTCCACCGGCTCATCGATCGCGGCGCCGCCGCAGATCAATGCATCCGGTCGACGTGATGTGATCGACAGGGCTAGCAAAATGCTGAAGGCCGCTGCCACCAGCTGGTTTGCGGTTGCCATATCAGGCCAGATGTTGTTTGCAGCCTACGTGATCGGCTTCTACGGGCGTGCTGCGCTTCTGGGGCAGTTCGAAATCTGGAACAAAGTGTTGCCGCATGGCTATGTCGCCGGCGATACCGTGGGCAATCTGATTGTGGGGATGCACCTGCTGTTTGCGGTCTACATCATGCTTGGCGGCGCGATACAGCTGCTGCCCGGTGTGCGCAGGCGCTGGCCGAAGCTGCATCACTGGAATGGGCGTGTCTATCTGACCTCGGCATTGGTGATGAGCGTCGGCGGGCTGGTCATGCTGGCCACGCGCGAGACCGTCGGAGACCTGTCGCAACAAATCGCCATCAGCATCAACGCCGTGCTGATTGTCGGTTTTGCTGCCATGGCCCTGTACCACGCGCGGGCGCGCCGCATCGACCTGCACCGGCGCTGGGCGCTGCGTCTGTTTCTGGCGGTGAGTGGCGTCTGGTTCTTCCGAGTGGGTTTGATGTTCTGGATCGTGCTGAATCAGGGCCCGGCGGGCTTCGATCCCAAAACGTTCCAGGGGCCGTTTCTCACTTTTCTCGCGTTCGCACAATATTTGTTGCCCCTGGCCGCGATGCAACTTTATTTTTACGTCCAAGACAACGCCGGGCCGCGCGGGCGCATCGCGATGGCGGCCGGGCTGGGGGTGCTGACGCTGATCACTGCGACCGGTATCTTCGCCGCATCAATGATCATGTGGTTGCCGAGACTTCACTAGACGGCGCGTCCGGCAACGCACGCAACCTCCAGTTCATTGCTATCGTCACCGCATGCAAGCCACGGCTCCCACTCCGAAACCACAAGGCCCGGCACCCGTGCTGGATTGGCGGCGTGTGCGCCCGGTGCTCATTGTTTGTTTCATATTGAGCCTGATGCTGGCGCCGGGCTGGAAGGCCTCGTACGCCGTGCTGATCTCCCGACTGGTGTTGATCGGATTGATCGGCCTGCTGGTGTTCGGCCTGTTCGAACGCTGGCCCAGGCAGTTGCCCCGCTGGGTTGCCCGCTGGGTACTGCAAGTCGGCGCCGTGGCCATGGTGATGCCGTTCGCCGCCGCAATGGCCTACGCGATTACCACCGCGGGCGATGCAAAGCCCTGGTATCAGGACAAAGACCGGATGGGCGGCTTCAGCATGATGTCCGGGCTTGGCGTGCTGCTGGCGCCGTGGGTCGCGATGTCGGCCCTGCTGCGTCAGCGCGATCATGCGGTGCGTACTCAGGCAGTGGCCTTCGAGCGCGAACGCGGCGAGCTGGAGCGCAAGGCGCTGGACGCGCGGCTGAGCCTGATGCAGGCGCAGGTCGAGCCGCACTTCCTGTTCAACACACTGGCCAATGTGCGCGAGCTGGTGGATTCCGGATCGCCTCAGGCTTCCAAGGTGCTGGACAATCTGATCGCCTATCTGCGCGCCGCGGTGCCGCGCCTGCACGAACCGACCACCACCTTGGGTCAGGAACTGCAGCTGGTGCGTGCCTACCTGGAGCTGATGCATATGCGCATGCCCGATCGCCTGCAATACGATGTGCAGGTCGACGATGCCGCGCTGGGACTTCGCTGCCCGCCGATCACACTGCTGAGCCTGGTGGAAAATGCCGTGCGTCATGGCATCGATCCCAGCGAGGAAGGCGGCCGCATCGAGATTCGGGTACTGCTGCGGAACGGACGTTGCCGCGCCCAGGTCAGCGATACCGGTGTCGGCATGCGTGCCGGTGGCCATGGTCTGGGCACCGGTCTGTCGACGTTGCGCGAACGCATGAGTCTGGCGTTCGGTGGTGATGCGGCGCTGTTGATCAGTGCCGTTGCACCGCACGGTGTACATGCCGAGCTCGATTTTCCGGCGCAGCAGGGGGTGCCATGACGCGGCAACACCCGACAGCGCTGATCGCCGACGACGAGCCGTTGCTGCGCAAATCGCTGACGCGCATGCTGGCCGCGGCCTGGCCCGAGTTGAACGTGGCCGTGCAGGCACGCAATGGCCGCGAAGCTGTCGAGCAGTTCGAGGCGCTGCAGCCTGACATCTGTTTTCTCGATGTGCATATGCCGGGCCTGTCGGGTGTCGAGGCGGCGCAGATGATCGGGCGTCGCGCGCATCTGGTGTTCGTCACTGCCTATAGTGATTATGCGGTGCAGGCTTTTGCACAGGGTGCGCTCGACTATCTGGTCAAGCCGGTGGAGCCCGCGCGCCTGGGCGATACTGTCGCGCGTCTGCAGGATCGGCTGCGCGTGGCACAGCCATTGCCCGATACCGACCTGTTGCTCGAACAGCTCGCTGCGCGCCTGCGCAAGGATGCCGCACCCATAGCCCTGCGCTGGATCCGTGCTTCGGTCGGGCAGTCGCTGCGGTTGATCGCGGTGGATGAGATCGACTTCCTGCGTTCCGACGAGAAATACACGCTGATCGCCTGGCGCGGCGACGTCGGCAAGGCGGGCGAGGCCTTGATCCGCACGCCGTTGAAGGAGCTGTTGACGCAACTCGACGCCACGCAGTTTGTACAGGTGCATCGTTCCGTCGTAGTGAACCTCCGGTCGATCAGCCACGTCACCCGCGGCGACAACGAAACCGCTGACATCCACCTCAAAGGCCGCGCCGAGGTATTACCGGTGAGCCGCAGTTATCTGCATCTGTTCCGGCAGATGTGATCGAACGTAGGCTGGGTGCAACCCACCATACTCCACGGTTTGATAATGGTGGGTTGCACCCACCCTACGCGCTGCGCTCACCACCAGCCTACTTCAGGCCAAGTTCGTTCCAGCCGGGAAGTTGATGCTTGCGTCGACCATAGGCGTAGTAGCTGGCCATCGCCAATCCGAACGCCAGGCCGGTCAATACGCCAAAGATCAACACCTGAGTGCCCGATATGCCCGTCGTGGACCACAGCATGGGCGACACGAACAGCGAGAGCACGCCGCCGAAAAACGCAACCATGAAAATCACGATACTGACGAACCGGATGAAATGCGGCGGCGGCACATTCATGCCGAGACTCCACAGCAGATGGAACAGCGGCGGTGCATAATTGCTCGGCCAGATTCCGGTTTTTGCGAGCATGGACAGAGCCACTTCGCGTTGTGCGTTCCTCTCCATCGTTATTCCTTACTTGTCGATTCGACTGCGGTGTGTCGGGCTCGCTGTCGGTGTGGGTGCAATGGCACGCCATGGATACGCCAACAAGTCGCCCTGATAGATTTCGTTCACTTCAGAGAATGGCAGGTTTTCCGGTGTGGATAATACCGCTCGAAACCGGAACAGTTCCTGAGGAATCTGCAGGAAGCGACCGGGCGCGGTCGCCACATCAAACCCGGAGCAGCTCCAGCCCTCGGGCAAGGGCGACCAGATCGTCGCCATCTCGACCATCTTGCGCACCGGGTTCAGCGTCGCCACTACCTTGCCGAACGGCGTGTCGGTGGTTTCCAGCTGCCGATTCATTTCGGCGCTGAGCCGCGCCGGCACATACCAGTTGTCGGCCTTGGAAAGCACGCTGTCACCGCAGCGCAGTTCCACGCGGCGATAGCGCAATTCGTCGGCATCCGCCACTTGCAATCGCTTCAGCTGCTCGGCGCTGGGCTGCTTTGGCGCGGCATCCATCCGCTGAGCGACGATGCGTGGTTCCGCTGCCAGCTGATGCTCGCTGCACCAGCGCTCCAGTACCTGCGTCGCGCTGTTGCTTTCGAGGATCTGGATATTCAGATTGATGATGGCGTTTGATGCGCTCAGCCGCGTCAGGCAGTTGTCGGGCCAGGGTGAAGGGCCCTTGGCGCCGGTCAGGCCGCCCAAGCAGACAAGTGCGACGCCGAGTGCGAGGCGCGAAATGCGGATTGCGGAAGTGTTCAACGAATCGCCCCGTGCTCGGATTGTCGTTCACCAAGATTAGCGTCTGCATCGACAGCGCTCCAGCGACAGTTGTCATCGGTAGCGACGCAGTTCGAAACACCGACGATGAACCCCTTCTCCCGCAACGCGGGAGAAGGTGGCCACAGGCCGGATGAGGGAAACGTTCGATAGTGTGGGGTTTTATAGCGGCGCGTTTTGGGGACACCAATCGTTATGGAGCGTTTCCCTCACCCTAACCCTCTCCCGCTTGCGGGAGAGGGGATCATGCGCGCCGCGCCGCCCTGCTCACCACCAACTTGCGTTTCCTGCATACTCACGCCGCCGCCACCGCCTCGATCTCCAGCATCCACGCGGCATCGTAGATGCCGGCAATCACGATGGTCAGCGCCGGTGAACGGTCGCCCAGAATCTCGGCACGCAGCCCGCCACTCTGTGCGATCAGGCTGCGATCCGACAGGAAGATCGTCACCTTCACCAGATTGTCGAAACTCATCTGTGCATCCCGGAGCTGTCGCTCGACATTCGACCAGGCCAACCGGTACTGGCTGCGATAATCGGCCGGCACCTTCTGCTCGGCATCTTCGGGCACCTGGCCGCTGATGAACAGCAGTCGCTGATGCCCGGAAACTTCGCAGGCCTGGGCATAGGCGTTGCCGGTGGGGTTGATCGGTCGAATACGCATGGGGTTACTCCGTACACAGGCGGGAAGGCTGGTCGCCAGTAGCGCGCTGGCCGATGTACCGCAAAACGTTCGGCGCTGCATGCGCGTAACCAGGGACGGGAAAGGTATTCTGATGCTGGCATGCAGCGGTCGCTGTCTCTACCGTCATTTCGCCGGTATGCCCCGCTCTTTTTCCGGAGTGCCCGATGGATGAAATCGATAGCCGATTGCTGGCGCTGTTGCAGGAAGATGCCAGTCGTCCGCTGAAAACTCTGGCCGCAGCTGTGGGTCTCGCGCGCAGCAGTGTGCGTGAACGCATCGCCCGTCTCGAAGCCTCCGGCACCATCCGCCGCTACACCATCGAAGTCGGCGCAGGCGACAACAGCCTGACCGCGATCCTGCGCCTGCGTCTGTCACGCACGCCGGCACCGGAAACCGTGCGCGCCATCGTCGCGATACCAGAAGTATTCCGCTGCCGCTCGCTCAGCGGCTACATCGATCTGCTCGTCGAAATCAGCGGCTCCGACATCGCCGCTATCAATCGCCTCCGCGACCAGATCGCCATCCTCGCCGACGTCATCGATGTCGAAACCGCATTCGTGCTCAATGTCGACAAGGCCCCGCTCTGAATTTTGTAGGGCAGGCGTGTCGCCTGCCATCACACCGTTCTGAAACGATTCGTCTACACTTTAATATAGTGTTGCGGTGCTACATTGGGCGGAACAGTCCAGTTTAGGTAAGCACCATGAACAAGCTCGTTGCATCAGCCGCCATCGTCGCTGCAATTACCTCAGCGGTTCATATTTTTATGGGTGGCCCTGAGATTGCTGCCCCATTGCTCGTACCCAACTTCTTGCCTGTGGCCGACGAACTGAGGTTGGTGTTATACGTCTGCTGGCATATAGTCTCGGTAGCACTGGTCTTCTCCGCTGCCGCACTTGCGCGCTCGGCTATGCCACGGCATGCGCCATCCTCGCGCGCCCTCGTACAATTCATCTCCATCATGTGGCTAGGCTTTGCTACCGTCTTTATAGCGGTAGCACTCTGGCACGGCGGTATCGTTTGGCTCCTCAAGTTGCCGCAATGGGTGCTGTTGGGGCCAGTCGGCGTCCTCGGCCTCCTGGGTGCGAGCCGTTCATTCCAGCCGAACCCACTTCGCGGGCCGGCTTGATTCACGCGTTGGTCAACAATGAGCACCGGTCGTTCGCTCATGTCCCTGAAGAAATTTTATCGACGGTGGCTGGAGCGGAACGCGACGCCAGCCGCCACGAAGCACAGATCACGCGCTACCCCGTCAACCCGCTACTGAGGAAATGATCATGCAACTGGGCAACTTCTCCGTCAGCCTCGCAGTGAAAGATATCGGACTGTCCCGCGCCTTCTACGAAAAACTTGGATTCACCGTCTGGGGTGGCGTCCAGGAACAGAATTGGTTGATCCTGAAGAATGGCAGCACCGTCATCGGTCTGTTTCAGGGGATGTTCGAGCGCAACCTCCTGACCTTCAATCCAGGCTGGGACAGCGACGCAAAGCAATTACCCGAGTTCACCGATGTACGCGAACTGCAGCGCAAGCTCAAAGCCCAAGGCATTGAACTGGTCAGCGAAGCCGACGAGGCGACGTCCGGACCCGCGAGCTTCATGGTGAAAGATCCGGACGGCAATCAAATACTTGTAGACCAGCACGTTTGACCCGCCAATAAACTTCTGAACAAGGCTGTAGCCGCACACATGTCGAACCTCGCCCGTAGCGCTGGGAGAACGATCGCCGTACTCGCTGTGCTCAGCGCGGTGTCGGCCTGCACGCCAGGCCAGACCCGGGCCGCTTCGGACGACAGCTGCATCGAAAGCCCGATCGACAGTGCAGAGGAAGCCGAACGCCGCGCGATCTGTTACCTGCGTAGCGTCTCGGAATTCTGCTTTGTCGATAAAGTGACCGACGATTTCCGTCGCGAGGTTGTGCTGGGTGGGAACACATGGCAGATTCGAAGTATCCCGCCCGTCGCGTCCTGCAGCACCTGGGTTGTCGAGCTGTCGGCAAAGGATGGACAGCTGATCCGGTTCGAGACGGGGCGATAGTCTGGATGATCGCCCATCTTCCTTGTCGGACGAGTCGTCTGATCCTGCGAACACTCCGCGTTTCGGACGCCGCTGCATTCCATAGCTATCGAAGCCGAGCCGATGTCGCTGCGCTGCAGGGCTGGTCGCCGATGTCCGAAGAAGAAGCGCTGGAGTATCTGCGTCGGGAGGACTCGGATGCCGGGCTTGCGCCAGATTCGTGGCGGCAGATTGCCATCGCGGCGGCCGACAGCGATGTACTCATCGGAGACATCGGCATCCATCTGTCCGCCGACATGCGCACCGCGGAATTTGGACTGTCCATCCATCCGCAGCAGCAAGGACAGGGTGTGGGAACCGAAGCGGTGCTGGCATTGATCTGGCTGCTGTTCCAGCATGTGCGCGTTGAACAGGTCATCGCCATCACTGACGCGAGGAATGTGGCCTGCATTCGCATGCTCGGCAAGGCCGGCATGCGCGAAGGCGAGAGGCGTATCGCCGAATTCAAAGGCGAGTGCTGCAGCGAGATAGTCTTTACCAGGAGTCGCGTTGTAGGCTGAGCATTGGTTTAAGGGCGCGGTTCATGCGATTGGAGAGACGCGCGTGGCCCGGCGCGGGCGCTGTATTTCAGTTGCATGCGTCTACGCTAAAGGTGCTTTGGTGTCGCATCAAAATCTTGCGGAGTCGTCTGATGAAACAATCCATCGGTCTGGTGTCGCTGGTCGTGCGCGACTACGACGAAGCCCTGGCGTTCTACGTCGGCAAACTCGGTTTCAGGCTGGTCGAGGATACGTTCGTCCCGGAGCAATCCAAGCGCTGGGTCGTCGTCTCGCCGCCTGGCGCGGTGGAGTCGCAGTTGCTGCTGGCCCGGGCATCGACTCCGGAGCAGCAGTCGCACATCGGCGCCCAGACCGGCGGCCGGGTATTTCTGTTCCTGTACACCGATGATTTCTGGCGCGACTACGCGGCCTACAAATCCAGGGGTGTAATGTTTGTCCGCGATCCGAAGGAAGAATCCTATGGCACGGTCGCTGTGTTTGTTGATCTGTATGGCAACCAATGGGATCTGCTGCAGCCATCGCCGTCGCATATTCAGGTACGTAGTGCTGGCGTCTGATCCGTCCAGCCAGCGATTCTGCGCAGGCAAGCCGGCGTGGACGTTTTCTCAATACGCATAGGAATCCGATGCCCCGCGATCCCCGATACGACATCCTGTTCGAGCCGATCCGGCTTGGGCCGGTCACAGCGAAGAATCGTTTCTTCCAGGTGCCGCATTGCAATGGCATGGGCCATGTGATGCCGGCAGCGCATGCGGCGATGCGTGAGGTCAAGGCAGAGGGTGGTTGGGCGGTGGTGTCGACGGAGGAATGCGAGATCCACCCCAGCGGCGATTTGTCGCCCTTTGTCGAGGCGCGGCTCTGGGACGATGCCGACATTCCCGCCCTGGCGCTGATGTGCGACAAGGTGCATGCGCATGGCGCGCTGGCGGCGATCGAGCTGACGCACAATGGCCCAACCGCATCGAATCTGTATTCACGCGAGGTGCTGATCGCGCCTTCGCATCAGCCCAGCAAATACGGTTATCCGAGTCAGGCGCGGGCGATGAACAAGCGCGACATCGCTGACTATCGGCGCTGGCATCGCGAGGCGGCGCTGCGCTCGCGCCGCGCCGGTTTCGACATCATCTATATCTATGCGGCGCATGACCTCAGCCTCGCCATGCATTTCCTGCAGAAGCGGCGCAATCAGCGCAGTGATGAATACGGTGGTTCACTGGAAAACCGCGTGCGTCTGCTGCGCGAAGTGATCGAAGATACCAAGGACGCCGTCGGCGACACCTGTGCAGTGGCGGTGCGCTTCGCCACCGAAGAATTGTTGGGCGAGGGTGGCGTGACGCTGACCGAGGCCAGGGAGATCGTGCATATGCTGGCCGATCTGCCCGACTTCTGGGACGTCAATGTCGCGGCCTGGTACAACGATTCTGTGCCCTCGCGATTTGCCCGCGAAGGGGCGCAGGAACCTTTCATCGACTTCGTCAAAAAGGTCACCACCAAGCCCGTCGTCGGTGTTGGACGTTTTACCTCGCCCGACACCATGGTCTCGCAGTTGCGCCGCGGTGTGCTCGACATCATCGGTGCGGCCCGGCCATCGATCGCCGATCCGTTCCTGCCGAAGAAGATCGAAGAGGGTCGCAGCGACGATATCCGTGAATGCATAGGCTGCAATATCTGCGTCTCGGGCGATATGACCATCACACCGATCCGCTGCACACAGAACCCGACCATGGGTGAGGAATGGCGCAAGGGCTGGCATCCCGAGCGCATCCCCGTCAAAGCGTCGGAGGCGAGGGTATTGATCGTCGGCGCCGGCCCCGCCGGGTTGGAGGCCGCGCGTGCACTCGGTCAGCGCGGTTATGAAGTGCATCTGGCCGAGGCACAGAAGGAACTGGGCGGACGGGTCACGCGCGAGTCGAAACTCCCCGGCCTTGCCGAATGGGCGCGCGTGCGCGACTGGCGCGTCGGCCAGATCAACAAGCTGTCGAACGTGAGCATCTACCGCGACAACCTGCTCTGTGCCCAGGACGTGATCGACTTCGGCGCCGAGCACGTCGTGCTGGCGACGGGCTGCTACTGGCGTCGCGATGGCTATGGCCGCAGCAATGCCTTTGCCATTCCCGGCTTCGATGGTGCACATGTGTTTACGCCCGATGATGTGATCTCAGGTGCATTGACCGAACGTGCGTCCGCGGGCCCGGTGGTGGTGTTCGATGACGACAGTTTCTATCTCGGCAGTGTCATCGCCGAGAAGCTGCGGCTGGAAGGGCGCGAAGTGTTTTACGTCACGCCCGATGACACCGTGGCGTCATGGAGTGTCAACACATTGGACTACCGCCATATCCAATGGCGCCTGCATAGACTCGAAGTTCAGCAGGTTACGGCACACAATATCGTCGGCTTCGAGCATGGGCGTGTTGCGCTCGAACACGTCTGGTCAGGCAAGGCGCGTACGCTGGAATGCGCCGCGGTGGTGACCATCACGGCACGATTGCCAAATGAAGCGCTGCAGCTCGAACTGCACTCTCGCGAGAACGAATGGGCCGATGCCGGAATCCAGAGCCTGCGCGCCATCGGCGATGCCGAAGCACCTGGGCTGATCGCGCATGCGGTCTATGCCGGGCATCGCTATGCGCGTGAACTGGATGCGCCAAGCCATGGCGAGGTGGCGTTCCTGCGCCACTTCCATGTGGCTCAGGATAGCGCGCGAAATCAAGGCTAGAGTCTCTACGGTTCGACTGGCTCGTCGGTCAGAGTGTTGCATCCCGTGGCGGCGCTGGTCGCTGAGATGAGTCCGTAGGGCGACATGATTTCCAACTGCACGATGCCAAATGAATCCTGCTTCCCGGTGCAGCCGAAGACGGCATGAGGACTCTCGCTCCATGCTGGGACGCCGCCGCTGAGATCGCCTTGTGCTGTCCACCGGTACAGAATCGGGATTCGTGGAGAAACGTCGATTTTGGCGGGGAGTGAGCGTGGCCAGGCCTGGCATTGAATGCTGTCCTTGCCGACCGTGCAGGCAAGCACCGGAACCAGTGGTTGATCGATCAAATGGCAGTATTCTCTTTCGAAGCAGGGATCTTCACCACTAGCGTTAACTGCAACGGGAACCAGGATCACCATCGGAAAAAACCCGCTTCCCGGGCAGGCAGGATTCGTGATGTCGCAGCTTCTTGGCGGGTCTGCCTGCGACGCGCCAACGACGAGCATTCCCGCGAGCGTGAGTACGGCTAGGGAAGGGCGGATCATGGAACTACTCCTGGATTGGACAATGGGCGATTTTCATGGCGCGATGCGTACCGACATTCCCTAATCGGCAAACGAGAATAAACCGGACCAGGCAGGGTTGACCTCAGGCCAATCCGGCAGCTGATTCGGGTCCGGCTCGTGGTTGCCCATCAGCATAAGCATCGATGGTCAATATTTGGGGTCTTCCGGCGGCGCCGGCAGGGTGGGGTCGTTCGATTGCTTCACGTCGAGGCTATGCTTTCGCGCGCAGGACACCGGTGTACTGGTGGCCGACGTCAGGCCATAAGGCGACATGACTTCAAGCATGATGATTCCGACGGACGCGGTCCCGGCAGTGCATCTGAACATGGCTGCGTAGCTCTCGTTCCACGAATTGGCGCCACTGATATCGCCACTCACTTCCCAGCGATAGAGAATGGGTTCCGGGAGATTCGGCCCGATTACATTCGGCGGTCGCGGCGGGTTTCGTGGCCAGGCCTGGCAGACGATCCCTGAGTCCTCCAGTTCGCACTGGAGCACCGGTACCATCGGGCTTGTGTTCGGCAAGCAGAGCAGGTGTTCGCAAGGATCGCCGCCGTCGTCCAGTTGTAGCGTGAGCGTGCGGAAGCTGTGACCTGTGCACTGCAGGTCCGGAAATTCGGTAGGGCAGGTTCTTGGATCCTGGGCGTTGGCGTCGGGGATCATCATCACACCGCAAAGCGCCAGGCAGGCGGCAACGAAATTGGAACGGATCATGTGGATGCCTCGTCGATAAGTAGAGAAAGATTTTGTTGACGTTTGGTACGCCCGGAAAGGGTCGTTGAGCGCAGCACACTCGGTTCCCACTTCGTAAAATCTGCGCATTCCGGATCAGACTGGAATCAATACGCAGATGCAGTTCCTGCACATCGCCTCGCCGCCACCGAACAGTATTGTAGGAAACGTTATTTTTCTGCAACGTCGGTGTGGTTTGGTTTGAAGTCCTGTTGAATGAAGGTGGGTTGCAGGCTGGCATTGAGTGGAGCCTATTGTTCAGATTGAACAACCCCAGCTGCCTCGACGATCTTGCTCGCGCGCGCGCACAGCGTCGATGATGGCGGCCGGCATCCGCCTCGCTCAAGCGCCGATGCCAATTGGCTCACATAAAATGCGCCTCCCGGCCCGCGCGCATTTGCGACGCGCTTTTCCATGTCGTCGTCGCCGATCAGCAGGAAAGCCTCAACAGCCCGATCCTTGGTGAGCAGAAACTTGGCGAAATGCGAACGGTAGTAGCCACTGCCGCCGACGCCGGTGGCTTTGGCCCGGTCGTCGGTCAGGCGGATAGCCGTCGCAAACATCTGTTCTGCTTCCGCGTGCCGACCGGGGATACCGCTGAGCGACAGCGCGAGATTAAAGGTCAGGCGACTGGTGTTGGCGTGCCGATCGCCCACGGTTTCTTGATAAATCTGGCGTGCCATCTCGAAATGTTTCGCGGCTTCGGGATAGCGCCCCAGCGTATCCAATATCGAGCCCGTCGCCGATCCTGCCGCCGCCGAGAGCAGGTTTCTGGCGCCATACAGACGCCTGGCCTCCTCAAGAATAGCGGCGGCCTCGGTCAATGCTTCGTCGTTCCGCTGCATTTGGTGCAGGGTGTTGACGCGTTGCAACCGGGTGCGCAACTGGCTGGCTTCACCGCGCGTGGAGTGCGTGCGCTGCCATGAGAGAGCCGCGTCGATCTGGGCCAGTGACTGCTCGTGGTTGCCTAACGATCGGGCCACTTCGGCCAACAGCAGTCGCATATGCAGACTGATGCCTTCATCCACCTGCTCTGTTCCGGCCGTCTCGATGGCGGTGCGCAGAAGTACCTCGGCGACTTCCAGTTCGCCGCGGCCGCGGGCGATGCGGGCTTTGGCGGCATGCCAGAGCGCACTATAACCTGGCCCAGGCGCGCCAATCGCCTGCAGCAAGGCATTTGCCTCGTCATACCTGGCAATACCGGCGTAGCTCCAAGCGCTGCGCGCAAATAACTGCCGAGTCAGTTCAGGCGACATCGCCGACGACTGCGCCGCTTCTCCGGCGCGCTGCAACAGAATGGCTGCCTGCTCTTCCATGCCCAGCGCGATCTCGACTTCGCCAATGGTGTTCGCCAGTTGCACGAACAATTCAGGTTGCGGATCAGCCAGAGCATCGATACGTACGTGGGCTGCTTCCAGCACATCGCGGACACGCACATCGCCGCTGGTGCTGCCTGCCGGGTCGGCCGCGATGAAGGCATCGCGCAGCAATGTGACCGCATGCTGGGCGCGGTCGCGCTCCAGTTCGGCGGCGTGCTTTTCGCGCTCCAGCTGACGTGCCTGCAGACTCAACACGATCAGCGCCGCAGTTGCCGTCAGCAACAGCGCTGCTGCCAGCGAGGTCAGCGCCCAGTGTCGGCGCAGGAATTTTCCGATGCGATAGGCGCGGCCGGCACCGCGCGCCAATACCGGTTCACCGCGCTGCCAGCGCTCCAGATCGTCGATAAGCTGAGCGACCGATCCGTAACGTTCCGCAGGCTGCTTGCGTACGCCGTGCAGCGCGATGCGATCAAGGTCACCACGCAGACTATGCGCCAGCTGACGCGCACTTTCACAGCCGCGCAGTTTGGCGGCAGCTTCTGCGCGTTGCGGGTCGGCCAGCAGTCGCGCACTGGGCGCCGGCGGCACTTCATGGCGTACCCGCATTTCGTATTCGGCCGCGCTGCTCTGGCCGCGCGCCAGCGGCGCGGCGCCGCACAGCAATTCGTACAGCATCGCGCACAGCGAATAGACATCGGTCTGCACCGTGAGCCCACCTGCGGCATACATTTCCGGCGCGGAATAATGCGCCGACACAAAGCCGCCAGCTGTCGCGGTGCGCAGCGGCGCCTCGCTGTCGTCATTCACCAATAATTTGGCGATGCCAAAATCCAGCAGCTTGCTGTGGCCATCGACGGTCACCAGGATATTGCCCGGCTTCAGGTCACGGTGCAGCACCAGTCGCGCATGCGCAAACTGCACGGTGCGACAGATGTCCAGAAACAGTTGCACGCGTTCGGCGACGCCGAGCTTGCGCGTATCGCAATAGCTCGCCAGCGGTTCGCCTTCGACGTATTCCATTGCATACCAGGGGGTGCCGTCGGTCAGCCGGCCAGCATCCAGCCAGCGCGCAATACCGGGATGCTCAAGCCGCGATAACGCCCGTTGCTCAATGGCAAAGCGCCGCTCGGAGTCTTCACCCACCAGGCCGCGATGGATCAGTTTGATGGCAGCGCGCTGTTCGACTTCGCCACGCTGTCGGATGCCGAGGAACACCTCGCCCATGCCGCCGGTACCGACCCGCCGCACCACACGAAAATCACCGACCAGCACGCGCCTGTTGCCGTCCAGGTCACCGTTGTCCAAGGCCGACAGCAACAGTGAAGTGGGCGGTGTCCATTCCTCCATCCCGGCGTCCAGCTCGATGTAGCGACGCAGTTTCTCGACCAGGGCGGCGTCGCTCATGGCGAGTTTTTCGAAATAGGGCTCGCGCTCGGCCTCGGGAAGGTCCGTCAAGGTCTCGAAGTGCTGCTGCAGAATGCGGTATCTCGCCGACTCCGTCACTAAGCGGCTCCGAGCCGATCTGCCAGCCAGACGCGCGCAAAGCGCCAGGTGCGTACCGCCGTCGAGCGCGAAATATCCAGGGTGTCCGCGGCATCTTCGATGCTCAGCCCGGCGAAGTAGCGTAATTCGACCAGTTCGGCCTGCTGCGGTTCGATGACGGCGAGTTCCTGCAGCGCCTGGTCCAGCGCCAGCCAATCGCTGTTGACCTCTTCGGCCGGCAGATCATCGTCCAGCAGGTCGTCGATCGGAATCTTCTCGACTTCGCCGCCGCGCTTCTGCGCGCTGCGCTGCCGCAGATGATCGATCAATGCGCAGCGAATGATCTTGGCCACGATGCCGAACAAATGTCGGCGGTTGCTGACGTCGAAGCCGCGCTTGCGCGCAAGTTCTATCAGCGCGTCATGCGCCAGCTCGGTGGCCTGCATGGTGACCGATGCGCCAACGCGCCCGATCTGCTGCTGCGCGATGGCGCGTACGATCGGATAGATGCGCCGCACGAGTTCCGCTTCACCGCCGGATTCTCCGCGCCGCCAACGCGCAATCCATTCAGTGATCTCAGTATTGTCGGTCATCACGCGATTGGCTCTGGTTGTCGCCGCAGTGCATTCTAGCTGGCTCCCCCTTAAGCTTTTGGAAAGCGCGAGCAAGGAGACCGCGATTCGAACGCGACGTTCCCGCCTATCTGCCGGGTTTGACCGCTTCCTGCAGTGTGCAGGAATTGTCGGTTGCTACACATAGCACGGTTTGCGGGCTGAGACGGCCTGATCGATCTACCGCATGAAGGCCAAGCTTCCATCGCACGTGCCCATCGGCGTCGGGGGTGATGCCTGTCCAGACGTAGGTCACGACCGCAGACCTGCCATCGGCGCTGTATCCAGCCACAGGTCGGGGGTCGAACAGCTGTACGTCGTTGACCCCGGAAATGGGGCGGATCAAGTACCCATAATTGCGCAGTCGCGATCTGCGCACCCCTTCGAGTTTGACCTCGACACTGATCTGGCCGACGCCATCGCAGCTGCCCGCGTCGGTCAGGCCCGCGACGAAATTGATGCGCTCAATCGACGGTTCCGGGACCGCTTTGAGTTCGGGTTTTGCGAGGCGGTTGATCACGAAGGGGCGATAGCCCGTAATGCTGCAGGCCAATGTGGGTGTCGCAGCCGCGAGCAACAGCAAGAATATGAATATGCGCATTGTCAGCAGATTACCGGGAAGTGTCGGCGGGGTATGCATTCCACTTCATTCCAGTTGCCTGATCCACTGCTGTAGTACTGCAGACAGCGCCGCCCGGTTCGATTTGATCGCGTTCATGTCGGCAAAGGACACCGAGGCACGGTCCTTGCCCAGCCATTTCAGCAGCCCGTCCGGATCGTCGATCTTCAGGCCGGAGGCGTCGCGCGCCTTGGCACCCAGATGCAGGATCACCATCAGCGCCCCGCCGAGATAGTTCATCGTCGCAAACCACTCGACAGTACGAAAGCTAGGCGCATTCCATTTGATGCCTTCGCTGATGCTGGAGTGGGCGCCCAGGATAATGCTGCGCAGCAGTTCCATCTCGGCCTTGCGCGGATGTTCCAGTGCGCGCATGAAATCGGCAACCTCCTCGCTACCGGAAGGCTGCTTCGATGCTTTCTTTGGGGCTGTGGACTTGGTCGTTGCCATAGCATGCCTCGCGCTGGCGCTTTCGAGCGCTTCATCGACGAAGGCAGTATAGCCCGGACATTTCACGCTACTTGTAGCGCGTCACTGGGGAATCAGACACCGGCGGGTCTCAGCTATCGTCCTCGAAGCTATCGACGAAAATCTCTTCGAAGGCTTCTACTGGCGCGCAATTCGAACTATCCAGGCTTTGCGCTATCGAAGTCAGCATGCCGGTGTACACCGGCAGCGCGCGCGCATTCACGCCGGCGCTGCCGCGGATCATGAAGACGCCGAACAAGTCGCGGTCAAAATCCACCCACGGAAAGAATCCCAGCGCACCGAGGCTATGAATCAGAGGGGGCTCGGTGGCTGGACGCGCGCCGTCGATCCAGCTGCCCATTCCGTAGCGCACCGGCGGCTGCACATTGGCTGGCGCGTAGGCGATCGGAGTGTCGCCAACCTGATCCAGCGCGAAGTTCTGAGCGGCTGCAGCGCTGAACACACGCCTGCCATTGCTTCGCCCTGCATTGACCAACGGATGCAGCGCGCGCCCGTAGTCGCGCAGATTGCTGCGTGCGGCACCGGCGATGCCGTAGTTTGTGGTCAGTCCAAAGGCCAGCCAATCGATGCTGGTGATTCCGAGCGGCGCGCCGAACTGCGACTGCCACTGTGCTTGCCAATCACCCCCGCCCTGAACTTCGGCGATGCGCCCGGCGATATGCATAGACACACCACCGTAGGAAAACTGCCCGCCGACGCTGTACCCGGCATTCAACGGCCGGCAGCAGGCGATCTGATCGACGGCCTCGGCCAAGGTGATCGAGGTGTCGGTCAACACCGGCGACAACGAATCATCGCCGTAGCCTGCGGTATGACAGAACATCTGGCGCACGCTCATCGCGCCCTTATCACCGGTGAATTGCGGCAGGTACTGCGACACCGGGGCATCGGCGTTGATCGCGCCTTGGTCAATCAGCTGCGCGAGGCGCAGCGCGCTCAGCAACTTGCTGGCCGATGCGATCGGCACCACGGTATTCGCCGTATAAGTGCCAACGTAGCGCTCGTACAGAATGCCCTGCCGGTTGCCGATCAGAATGGCACCGCCGGGCAGCGATTCGCTTTTCAGGAAATTGTTGAACTGCGTATCAGCGGATGCGAACGCGCAGGTCTGTGCCTGTGACGCCGAGGTCATCATCAACAAGCTACTCAGCAGAAGACTACAACGCATTGCGTGCTCCCAGTCGACCTCTGCGGAAACGCGGTGCCGTGATTTCGGTTGACGCAGCGCTAACGGTCGTAGGCATCCGTAGGGTGACGGCTGTGATCCTCGTGACGGAGGGTGAAGATCAAAGGCAGCGGAGCAAGCCCCGCCTATGACGAAGGGTTTTCAACAGCGGAGCTGGTCAATCCCTTTGGGACAGGAGCAAAGTCAGAGCGTCGCGGCGGGACGCCGCTCCCACAACGGCGGGTCCCGTAGCAACCGACTGCACGAAAGAAGAAGCCGGCATTAAGCCGGCTTCCTTTCACCACGCGAACGCGATACTTACTTGCGCGGACGCTTGGTCTGCATATGCTGCACCAGCGGCTGCAGACGCGATGCCAACGTCTTCACGTCCAGGCCGTACTTCTGTTTCACTTCATCGGCCGACATGCCGACAGGCATCACGCCGCCATTCACATCGAGAATGGTCTTGGCCAGGGATACTGGTTCGCGCAATGACTTGCCGTCGTCGACCGAATTGGGGCCGGTGCCGTCAACCACGAACTTGCGGCTGGCGCTGCGGAAACCACGCACCGGATAGAACGGCCCGGCCTCCGCATTGCCGCCCTGGTTGTAGATCGAGATCACGCCATCGAACTGCGTGAGGCCAGCCACGACGAAATACGCGATGTACCTGTTCGGAAGGCCGCCGCCGGCTGGCATGTCCTTTACGATGATGATGTGCTCATTATTGGGAGCGTCGTAATAGCCTGCCGCATCATGGGCGCTGAGCGCGGCACTGGTGCATTCTCCGGTGAGCGACGTGGTCGGTCGGCAGCCTTCATAGAAATCGGGGTTGGATACGGTGTCGATCAGGTCGAAAATCAGCACGTCGCCGAAAAACGGCAGCGCACGTGCGTCGGGACCGCTATTGTAGAGATCGAACACCATCGTCCACTCACCCAGCATGCGCTGAGTCTGATGGATGTTGTTGCCGGTACCGTAGGCACTGCGGAAAAAATCGGTGCGCTGGATCTGGTAGCTGCGGCCAAACCAGGTGATGGTGGCCCTGGTTTCGTCGTTGCCGTCGAACGCGATCGAAACCTGACCACCCGTGTCGCCTTGATAGGTGGGCGCCGCCCACAAACCGCCGAACGACTGACCATTGCGGAAAGAAGCGAGACCGCCGTTGTACTGGCGGTCGCTGCTCATGAAGCCACCCGACGTGTACCACATCGGGAAGCCTGCACTGTCAAAGCCGTACGCGGCCATGAACAGGAAGTTGTCGGTGATTTCCAGGCTGATGCCGGTGCCGGGTTCATTGACGTTGTACCAAAACCCCGATTCCGGGGTAATGGCCTGTGCTGCCGGGACGGCGAACAAGGCAGATAGCGAGAGCGCGAAAGCGCGCAAAGAGCGGGGGAAGGTCAGCATGGACAGTCCTTGGTAGGTGGAACGAGGCGGTAAGTGGGTTGGACGGCGCCACGATGCATGTTGCGCGCTGAATCAGTCGTTAAGGGTGGGGAATCGCGTCGAACCTGTTTATCGACTCGTCAGTTCGGCAGGTATCATTGGGGGTCTTCTCGTCGATAGTGTGCCATGTCGTCCAATTCCAAAAATACGCCTGCGTCCGACCATTCCGTGCCTGCGCTGATCGATATCGGTGCCAATCTGACCCACGAAAGTTTCTCACACGATATCGATGCGGTGCTGGAACGCGCGCGCGCGGCGGGCGTGACCGGGATTGTCGTCACCGGTGCCAGCGAACAGGGCAGCCGCGATGCACTGGCGCTGGCCGCGCGGTATCCGGAGTTCCTGCATGCGACTGCGGGGCTGCACCCGCACCATGCCAGCGATTACACCGGCGATACCGATGCATTGTTCCGCGAATTGCTGGCCGACCCACGCGTGCTGGCGGTGGGCGAGACCGGGCTGGACTATTTTCGCGATCTGTCGCCGCGCGATGTGCAGATCTTCGCGTTCGAGAAACAATTGGAGATCGCCGTCGACTGCGGCAAGCCGCTGTTCCTGCATCAACGCGATGCGCACGAGGATTTCATCGCCTGCATGCGCAACGTACGCGACCGCACCGGCGCGGTGGTGGTGCATTGCTTCACTGGTGAGAAGAAGGAGATGTTCGATTACCTCGACCGCGACTGGCATATCGGCATCACCGGCTGGATCTGCGACGAGCGCCGCGGCCAGCATCTGCGCGATCTGGTCAAACATATCCCCGCCAACCGGCTGATGATCGAAACCGATTCACCGTATCTGTTGCCACGCACGTTGCAGCCCAAGCCCAGCCATCGGCGTAACGAGCCTGCATTTCTGGCGCATATCGCCCTGGAGATTGCGCGCGATCGCGGTGAGGCAGTGGAAGTGACGGCGGCGAACAGCACGGCGACGGCAAGGGCGTTTTTTCGGCTATGACGGAAATGCCGGAGCGGCTCTTGTGGGAGCGGCGTCCCGCCGCGAAGCTCTTTCTCTGATCTGGAATGTAGGAGCGGCGTGAGCCGCGAAGCTGTTGCTCTACTATCTGGAGATCGGAGCAAGAGCTTCGCGGCGGGACGCCGCTCCCACATTCCGTTCCTAACCCCGCTCCAGCAACTTGCGCAGATCGATGATCGACGCGTTCGCGCGTGAAATGTAGTTGGCCATCACCAGCGAATGATTGGCGAAGAATCCAAACGGGCTGCCGTTGAGAATCATCGGGCTGTTCATTGGCCGCTGCGCGTCCTCGAGCTCGCGGATAATCTGGCG
>JANMUE010000483.1:0-1272 GCA_031391205.1 Lysobacterales bacterium
TCCCTACCAAGCGCAAAGACGCGTCGTTGAATCTCTCGACCTACATCGCGCTCTACAGTTACGGCTATCGCAACGTATACGAGTTGGCGCCGCTGCTCGTACTTGCTTCGTCGCGGCTCGTGTTTGAATCAGCGCTGCCCGGCGCTGTCGAGTAGCAAAAACGGGGAATGCGAAAACTGGGGTTCAGCCGCGAAAGTAGCGCGGACACCCGGCAACCGGCGGCTTTCGCGGACTCGCGTCGCGAACGAAAACGGGTTCCTCTACAGCCTCGACGCCTGAACCGGGTCGAACCGCGAAGCGATCCAGACTGGAATGAATTGGCAGGTGCCGGCCTTGACACAACGCGGCTCCTATTGTACAAATACTTGTACATATGGAGACAGCCATGGACGCGATTACCTACAGCTGCACGAGCCAAATTGGCCGACACCATGGACCGCGTTTGCGACGACCATGAGCCTATCATCATCACGCGCAACGGCCAGCAGGCGGTTGTGATGATGTCGCTCGATGACTTCAAGTCGCTTGAAGAGACTTCCTACCTGTTGCGCAGCCCCAAGAACGCACAGCGTCTGCTTGAGAGCCTCGCGGCGCTTGCGGCAGGCAAGGGCAAGGCACGGGGCTTGGCCAAGTGAAACTGGTCTTTTCCGAGCATGCCTGGGAGGACTATTTGTACTGGCAGAAGATCGACAAGAAACTGGTGCAGCGGATCAATGATCTGATCAAGGAGATCACGCGAACACCGCACACCGGCATTGGCAAGCCAGAGCAGCTGAAGCATGCTTTGTCCGGCTACTGGTCACGAAGGATCAATGAAGAACACCGAATCGTTTACAAGGTGATCGATGTTTCAGTGCGAATCGCTCAGCTGCGATACCACTACTGACGGCACGCAACGTTTGATACGACCTGCATCGCCCGGCTTGTCGGGGCGTGTCAGCTCGATGGAAGCGTTAGGCCGCTGCATGCATTCTACGAGTTCTCGGGAAGCTTGCCGTAGCTGTTGTTGTACCGCTTCCCCTTCTTTGGGAAGGTGAACTTGATGGCCGACCACGTGGAATCGACACCAATCGTTTTGCTCTCTACCAGGCCGTGCGTGTAGCCAATCTCGATGACCTTCTTCAGCGAGAGATCGGTGTTGTTCGCGCCACCCTTTGGCCAGGAAACCCAGAGACTGCCTGTGCTCGACAGATGACTCTTCAGCTTGGGAAACTTTGAATCCAGTGCCTTCTGGCTTTCTACGAACAGGTGCATGTACTCGAACTCGCCAGC
>JANMUE010000546.1:0-27926 GCA_031391205.1 Lysobacterales bacterium
ATGTAGGAGCGGCGTGAGCCGCGATGCTCTTGCTCTACTGTCTGGACATCAGAGCAAGAGCATCGCGGCTCACGCCACTCCTACATGGTTTCGTCCACAACGCGCTAACATCAGCAGCCCTGTATTACCTACTCAGCATCATGGGCAAACTCACTACACACATCCTCGACACCGCTCACGGCCGTCCCGGCGCCGGTGTATCGATCACCTTGTTCCGCGTCGATGACGAGCTGCGTCAACATATCAGCGACTTCGTCACCAATGCCGACGGACGCTGCGACGCACCGCTGCTCGCCGGCGACGAATTAATCGCAGGCACCTACGAACTCGTGTTCCATATCGGTGCGTATTTCAAGCGGCAGGGCGTGGCGCTGCCGCAGCCAAATTTCATCGACATCGTGCCTCTGCGTTTTGGTATCGCCGATGCGAAGGGGCATTATCATGTGCCGCTGCTGGTATCGCCGTGGAGCTACAGCACCTATCGCGGTAGCTAGAAGAGTTTGTAGGGCAGGCGTGTCGCCTGCCTTCTATGCATTGTCGAAGTGCCTGGAAGGCAGTGTGAAGGGTGGGTACGACCCACCATTCCGAAACATTCGAGAATGGTGGGTTGCACCCACCCTACAAAAACAATTCGCGATGATCCTTTGAGGAAGTGCGGTGACTGAATTCCTGATCGAATGTATAGGGCTGTGTCTGCGCTGGCTGCATGTGGTGGCGGCGATCGCGTGGATCGGCGAGTCGTTCTACTTCGTCGCGCTGGATCGTGGCCTCAAGCCGCCCAAATTGCCGGCACAGGGACTGTCAGGCGAGTCCTGGTCGGTGCACGGCGGCGGCTTCTATCACAAGCAGAAATATCTGCCGGCCCCGGCCGAATTGCCCGACGACCTGCACTGGTCGAAGTGGAAGTCCTATACGACATGGCTATCGGGCTTCGCATTGTTCGCCATCCTGTATCTGCGTTCTCCTGAGTTGTACCTGGTCGATGCGGCCATCGCCGATATCAGCAGTCGGATGGCGATCAGCTTGGCCATCACCTTCCTGCTCATCGGCTGGGTGACCTACGACGTGCTGTGCCGGATCGTCGGCTTTCGCGATCAACTGCTGGGTGTGTTGGTCGGTGTCCTGGTACTGGTGCTTTGCTATGCGGCAACACACCTTTTTGCCGGACGTGCCGCCTTCCTGCTGGTCGGCGCGGTGATGGCCACCATCATGTCCGCCAATGTGTTCTTCGTCATCATTCCTGGTCAGCGGCGCATCGTCGCAGCGCTGCAGCGTGGCGCCACGCCCAATCCATTGGATGGGCAGCGTGGCAAGCAGCGTTCGGTGCACAACACCTATTTCACCTTGCCTGTGGTTTTCGCGATGCTCAGCACGCATTACGCCACGGCATTTGCACATCCGCACAGCTGGCTGGTGCTGGCGTTGTTCATGGCCGCGGGTGCGTTGATCCGCCAATTTTTCGTGCTCTGGCACAGCGGTGAACGCGCTTGGTGGTTGTTGGCTGCTGGCGCTGCGGTCATGGTGGCGGTGTTTTCGTGGTTGGCGCCCCAGGCACCGCCAGCACCGGTCAGCGTTGTAGTGCAGACGTCCAATGTGCCATCGATCGCCGACGCGCCCATCGCGATCGTTGCCATGCCGGTCGATACTGCCACCATCCAGCCGATCATTCAGAAGCATTGCGGTGGCTGCCATTCGGCCCGGCCCACGATCATGGCAAGCGCACCATTGGGTGCGATGTTCGACAGTGCTGCACAAATCGAAGCCGCCGCTTTACGCATTCACCAGCAGACCGTGGTGCTCAAGGTGATGCCGCTTGGCAACATCACGCAGATGACCGACACCGAGCGCGGCATGATCGGGCGCTGGTTCGCGGCGAGACAGCCGCAGCGCTGACCGAGGTGTGCCGAGCGGCGGATCGCTGCCACGCTTGCTTCGCTGCCTTTGATCTTCTCGCATCGTGCCAAAAAGCAGCGGAGCAAGCCCCGCTTCACGACGTCAACGGCGGATCAAAAGCAGTGGAGCGAGCCTCGCTCTAAAAAAGTTTTACCTTGTCACGCGGCACCGGTCTTTGCTTTCTTGGTACGCGTCTTTGACGTGAGGGTAAGCAGGGGTTCAAACACCCGCAGCGCGTGTTCAACGCTGACCAGTAGGCGTCGTCGCGGGACACCGCGCTTGCTCATTACTGCCATTCCAGAAAGCACCGCCACGAAAAAATCAGCCAGCGCGTCCGGGTTTGCATCCTTGGACAGAAGGCCTGCGCGCTGGTCTGCATGCAGGCGCGTACGCAGCACCGACAATGTCGATTCGGTTGCAAGACTTAATGCCTCGACCACATCATCTGGTACACCGACCGAGCCGCACCCAGTGCTGCCATTCACCACCATGCAGCCTCCAGGAAGTTTCGGCTCGGTCTGCATGACGACCGCTGAGATCATGAAGGCGCGAATTGCGCGCTCAGGCTGCGACTCGGCTTGCATGGCGCGCATTTGACGACCGCCTTGTTCCTCGACGTAGCGACCGAGCGCTTGCTTGTAGAGCGACGCCTTATCGCCGAACGCAGCATAAAGGCTGGGCTTGTTGATGCCCATGGCCTCAGTCAATTCGGCCATCGAAGCACCCTGATAGCCATTGCGCCAGAACACGGCCAGCGCACGGTCCAGTGCCGTGTCGGCGTCGAAAGAGCGCGGGCGTCCACGTTCCATGGCGGGATCCTTGTCAGTCACAGTGGTCAGACAGTTGACCTGTAGTGTACCGATCGGTATACAATGTACCAACTGGTACAGAAATCGCTCTGTTCAGCCTGGCGCCAACCGGCGCGCACAACGGGAGGCATCGTGAATCGTCTAAGCAACAAAATCGCATTGATCACCGGCGGCACCACCGGCATTGGCCTGGCTGCCGCCAAGGCGTTCCTGGCCGAAGGCGCCAGGGTAGCGGTCACCGGACAGAACCTTGAACGACTGAAGGAGGCCGCAGAAATACTGGGCAGCAACGTGCTGACCATCCAGGCCAACCAAGCCTCGGTCGCTGATATCGAGCACGCGGCGGCCATCATCAAACAGCAATTCGGCACACTCGACATATTGTTCATCAACGCCGGCATCGCCAAGCCTGCGGCGCTTGCCGATATCGTCGAGGCGGACGTGGCGAATCTGTTCAGTGTCAACTTCAATGGCGTACTGTTCACCATCCAGAAGATGCGCCCGCTGCTGTGCAATCCAGCGAGCGTGATCCTTACCTCCACCACGCTCACCGAACAAGGCCTGGCCGGCATGTCGGTCTACAGCGCCAGCAAGGCCGCCACCCGATCTTTGGCGCGCACTCTGTCTACCGAGCTCATCCCCGACGGCATCCGCATCAATGTGATCAGCCCTGGCCCGATCGAAACGCCGATTTACGGCAAGATCGGCCTGTCCCCAAGCGAGCTCGATCAATTCGCGACAAACGTGCTCAGCAAAGTGCCGATGGCTAGATTCGGCCAGGTCGAAGAGATCGCAGGCGCCGTCGTCTTTCTGGCGTCGAACGAATCCAGCTATATGGCTGGGCAGGAGATCGTCATCGACGGTGGCATGGCCGCGCTCTGATCGATCCGGGCGGGCCTCGCTCCTGCGGAGTGGGGCCCCGTGCATCAATCATGCTGATGAGCGCAGAGGATTGGCGACCTACCAAACCAGGACCCGTCGTGGTTCGAATCCAGAGCGCATGCATCGCCCTGCACGCCTCTGATTCGACCTCAAGTATGTGCCATTCGTGTCTGGATTATTTTGCCGTTTACAGCGATTTGGTGGTTCGATCCGCAAGACGAGAACCCAATGTGTGTCATCAGACAGACACCTCTAAGCCGCGCTTGGATAGTGTGGTTCCGCACCACGCAATGGATGGAACCGCCATGAACTATGTTGCGACCAAGGACAAGACCAAGATCTATGTCAAGGATTGGGGTTCCGGGCCGCCGGTGGTGTTGATGCATGGCTGGCCGTTGTCGGCCGATAGCTGGGACGACCAGGCAATGGCGATCGCCGATGCGGGTCATCGTGTAATTGCCTATGATCGTCGCGGCTTCGGGCGTTCGTCGCAACCCTGGAATGGTTATGACTACGACACCTTATCCGATGATCTGGCTTCGGTGATCGAACAGACGGGCGCCGACAATCCGGTACTGGTTGGATTTTCAATGGGCGGCGGCGAGGTGGCACGTTTCATGTCGCGTCATGCCGACAAGTCGGTGCGCAAAGCGGTGCTGGTGGCTTCGGTGTTGCCGTTTCGACTGAAGACCGACGACAACCCGACGGGCACAGAACAGGCGGCGTTCGACAAGACCATGAACGCGCTCAACGAAGACCGTGCGAAGTTTCTGAGCGGCTTCTTCAAGGACTTCTTCGGGGTCGGCATGATCTCGCAACTGGTCAGCGATGAGATGCTGGAATGGGCGCGTGACGTGGCGATGCAGGCCAGTTTGAAGGCGACGCTGGAGTGCGTGAAGTCGTTTTCCAGCACTGATTTCCGCGGCGATCTCGCAGCGTTCAAAGTGCCGACGCTGATCATTCACGGCACCGAGGACAAGACCGTACCTATCGATGCCTCTGCACGTCTCGCGGCAAAGGGCATCGCCGGCAGTACGCTGATCGAGTACGACGGCGCGCCGCATGGCCTGTTCGCCACGCATAAAAATCGATTGACCGAGGACCTGCTCAACTTCATCCGCTGAGTTGAATGCAGTCGTGGGAGCTGCCTGCGGCCGCGAACGAAATTCCCGAATCTCATTCGCGGCCGCAGGCCGCTCCCACAGACAACAGGCGCGTTTTCGCCAGAGGCGACTATCCGCAATCAGCTGGCACAGGCCTGATGCGTGGTACTGCAGGCGCTGGCGTAGTGCTCCGACTCGATCTGCAATGTGGCGTGGCGGATATTGAAATGTTCGCGTAGTTCGTCACTGGCCCGGTGCAGCAACTCATCAAGTTGCGCGGCAGAGTGTCCGACATCGGCGATGACCAGATGCGCGGTCAGCGAAGTTTCCGATGTGGCCATGGCCCAGACGTGCAGGTCGTGCACCGCAATGACATCGGGCAGCGCTCTGAGGTGCTTTCGCACTTCGGTCAGGTCGATATGCTCGGGCACACCGTCGAACATCAGATGCAGCGACTGGCGGAACAGTGACCAGGTACCGACGACGATGACCGCTGCGATAATCAGGCTGAGCACCGGATCTATCCAGGCCCAGCCCTGCCACAAGTACAAGGCACCAGCCAGCACCACGCCGGCCGAGATCAACGCATCGGCGGCCATATGCAGAAAAGCGCCACGAATGTTGAGATCCTGTTTGCCGCCGTGCATGAACAACCAGGCTGTGATGCCGTTGATCACGACACCGATGCCAGCGACCCACATCACTGTGTGCGCATCGATCAACGCCGGATTGCACAATCGCGCGGCGGCTTCCCAGGCGAGTGAGCCCATCGCCAACAGCAGGATCACCGCATTTGCAAAACTTGCGAGGATCGATCCACGGCGCCAGCCATAGGTGTGGCGATCGTCTGATCGCATCCGCGCTGCGGCCATTGCGGCCCAGGCCAGAACCAGCCCGCCGACATCGCTGAGGTTATGGCCGGCATCGGCCAGCAGCGCCAACGAACCCGAGCGCCAACCATAAAACGCTTCGATCGCCACAAACGCGATGTTGAGCGTAATGCCGATCGCAAATGCGCGCCCGAAATCAGTGGGCGTGTGCGCATGCGCGTGGGAACGATCGTGGTCGTGCGGATGATCGTGGTGGTGATCGTGTGGCAATGCAGGAGTCCTTGCGGGCGCGCCAAGCGGCTCCCGTCATCTTTCCGAAGAAGGGCGGGCAGGGTAATTATGCAGCCGATCCGGGGTTTGCATCCGGTCTGAGATATGCATGCCTATTCAAACCCGTTGCTGAAGATCACGCCGGTGGGCAGCACGGTCGGCACGCAGTCGTAGGTCTCGGCGATGCGCGGGCCGGTGTCCAGCACCTGAAAATCGGTGACGAAGACGTCGGCGGCGCCGGCAGTCTGGTCAAAGACGCGAGAGCCAAGATTCAGTGTGCTCCATTTGGCTGTGGTGTAGAAATCGTCTTCGGCGGTCAGCGCGATGTTGCCGCCGTCGGACAACAGCATGCCATAGCGTTTGAGCGTGTTGAGGACCACCTGTGCGGCGGGGTTGTAGTTGGTCAACGGGAAATCACTGCGCAGCCGCAGACGCGACCCATAGGGCACCGAACCCACGGGACCGCTGGGTGCGCCGGCATGTGAGCCGGGACGCACATACAGACGCCCCTCGACACCGCCCAGCGTAATATCGCTGGCCATGCGCAGATTGGGCAGGATAAAGCGGATGGCGTGCCCGATGTCGCCATTACCGGTCGCATCTGCAGTCAGCGAAGCCTGGATTTCATCGGCGTTGAACAACAGCGGCGCGATCGGAAAACCCGCCGCGTCCGCACTGGTGCAATGCTCACCGCGGCCCGTTGCCGGATACAGGACATCCAGCTGCCATGTGGCCAGGCATTGCGATTGCATGCTGCCGCCCACCACGGTGGCGCGGTACACCTCGTACAACGTATTGCCCTGTGTCACCAGGTAATGGCAGTCGCCGCCGAACACGTCGCAGGTCATGTCGGTTTCGCCTTCGATCGTGGCGTTTGCCGGTACGGGCACCGTGCTGCTCAGGGCATCGCAATCGGGCGAATAATACGCATCGTCGGGGTCGGCACTCACGATCGCCGCGATCGGCACCACTGGCACACCGGTGGTTGCACGCACTACACGCATCGAAAAGTCGATCTGGAACCGGCCGAAGCCGAACCCACCGAGACCCTGCAAAGTCGAAATCATCGTTGCGGAATCCGGATGCACTGTGGCTACGGCGATGTTCTGACGCCATACCGAGCCGGGCGGAAATTGCGGCAGTGTATCGGCCATGGCTGGCGCTGCGGACAGCAGGGCGATGGCCACAGGCAGCAGCCTCGTTTTGGCGAAATGCTCGAGCGTGGTAAAGGGGCGTCGTGGCGCCTTGTCTGTGTCGCGCCGATTCAGCACGCGAACCTGGGTTGGCCGGAAGAAATTGCGCATACGCACCTCCATCGTCGCTAGATGCGTAGCGTAGCGCCAGTGGCATCGTCGTGGTGTGAGGAAGCGTGCAGCGCGTCGAAACGTTTCCGCCTATCGTGCTTCTGCTGTTGTAGAGCGGGGCTTGCTCCGCTCCTCTTGCTATCCGCTCCGATCTACGATCCAGAGCGGCGGAGGAAGCCCCGCTCTACAAGAGCGCGGCGTGCCGATCGCGGTTGCGCATTAGACGAAGGACTTCATGACAGGCGCCCATGGTGTGGTAGTCGGTCTTGCCGGCCGGGCTTTTCTCGTCGCTGAGTTTTCGGTTCTGTCGATCCAGGATGCGATACCAGGCGCCGTGTTCGTGGTCCACGAAATGCCGCCATGCATACGCCCATAGACGCTCGTAATCTGCTGCGTGACGCGGGTCACCAGTACGTGCATGCAGCAATGCAGCGGTCGCGATCGATTCGGCCTGTACCCAGAAATATTTGTCGTCATCGCAGATCGACCCATCCGGCGCAAAGCCGTAACACAGGCCACCGTATTCATCGTCCCAGGCGCGGGCCATTGCGGTATCGAAGAGATGCGTTGCGGTGGGCAGTAGCCAGTCGCGCGGGGCATGCCGATCGATGATCAGCAGCAGCTTGGCCCATTCGGTCTGATGTCCGGGCTGGAATCCCCAGGGACGAAACAAGTGCTTGGGGTCGTCGCGGTGATAGTCCCAGTCGACGTTCCACTGAGCGTCGTAGTGTTCCCACACCAAGCCTCCGGCTTTGCCGGCCTGGCGCCGGGTCATTGCATCGGCCACAGCAAGGGCGCGCTCCAGATAGCGATGCTCGGCGGTAGCATCGAATGCCGCCAGTAGCGCCTCGGTCAAATGCATGTTTGCATTCTGACCACGATACGCCGAGAATTTCCAACCGCTGTCAGCTTCGTCGCGGTAGAGGCCGTGGTCCGCATCATAGAATTTCTGCTCGAGCAGATCCCAGGTTTCGGCCACGCCCGCCGCCGCCTCGGCTAAGCCCGCACTCAATGCCGTCGAGTACGCCAGCAGCACGAATGCCATGCCATAGGCGTGTCGCGTGGCATCTTCGACCTTGCCGTCGAACAGCGTCCAGGCGTAGGCACCGCTGAGTGCATCGCGATGCGCGCCGCGCAGATAGGCAAGCCCGTGCCGGGCGACGTCCAGATAGTCCGCGCGTCCGAATTCGCGTGCCGCCATCGCGTAGTTGAAAATGAAGCGCGTGCTGCTGACGAGATGACGGTGGCGGCGGTCGTAGACCGCGCCGTCATCCTTGAAGTAATGGAAGAAGCCACCGGCAGGATCGATGCAACGCGGATGGTAAAACGCCATCGTATGCGCGATGTGGTCGCGCAGGAAATCGATGGAGTGGAAATCGGGAAATGGAGGCGTCATATCGCGCTGACTCGTGTTGAGGTTTTTGGTGGCAATTGCTGCAATCTGAAACAGAATTCTGTAGGGCAAGGGTGTCGCTTGCCATCCTCAAAAGTGCGGAATCGTCTAGGCGGCAAGCGACACGCATGCCCTACAGCTGAACTTTCGTGTCGGCGATAATCATCAACCGCTCGACATCTTCGCGGCGAGGCATCGCCAAAAATGCGCCGGGCTGAGTTGCTGCCCAGGCACCGCAGGCAGCGGCAAATCGCAGCGTATCGTGCAGCGCCTGCGCATCAGCAGTGAATGTCGGCAGCGATTCACAGTCGATACTGCGTGCCGCCATGCTGAACAGCAGGCCTCCGGTGAACGCGTCGCCCGCTGCAGTGCTGTCG
Source organism: Lysobacterales bacterium (assembly GCA_031391205.1). Classification (GTDB taxonomy): domain Bacteria; phylum Pseudomonadota; class Gammaproteobacteria; order Xanthomonadales; family Ahniellaceae; genus 0-14-3-00-62-12. The sequence goes on from JANMUE010000546.1 coordinate 8,862, forward strand.
ACAGTGATGACTGAAAAACTGTTCAGCGTGCCGCCAGCGGCAGGCGTGAACCAGCGTAGCGGGCGCGCACCATCAGTGATCACCAATAGGCGGCATTTGGCGCGCCATAGCCGCTGCAATACGCCGGACTCGCCGCCGCCGGAGCCGATCAGGAAATCGAATTCTTCGCGACTGAGCTTCACCACGTCGGCAAGCACCAGTGCCCGCCACAGCCGCGGCATCGGGTCGCTGTCGCGCGGCCAAAGCCCCGGTCGCAGGTTCATATCGAAGCTCACCAGCACGTCAGCGTCGCGTGCGCGTTGCATCGTATTGAACGTCGTGTTGGCAATCGCCTCTTCGGTCAGCGAGTTCGAACAGGCGTGGAAGATACGTGTGTCGCGGAACGCGGCGTCCGGAAAATTGCGATCGCGGAACAGCAGATCGGCCGCTGGTGGCCGGTAGAAACTGAAGCTGCGCTCGCCCTGTGCGTCCAACGCGACGATGGCCAGCGCTGTGGGCGCTTCATGGGTGCGCTTTACGTATCGGGTACCGACGCCCGAGTCGCGCAGGCTCTTCAGCAGGAAATCGCCGAACGTATCGGCACCCAGCATGCCGATGAATTCGGCGTCGCCACCGAGCCGCGCCACCGCAACGGCGACGTTCGCCGGCGCTCCGCCCGCATGCTGAACGAACATGCGCGGCGCCGCATCGTAAGTCTGCGGTACTGGCGCAAAATCGATCAGTGCTTCACCAAAACAGACGACGCGATCCATCGTCAGTGCCGTGCAATCACTGCGGTGGGAACCACGTCGCCCGGCACAGCAGCACCCGGTTCGATGCGCGAGCCGATGAAGCCGTAGTAGACGATGAATAGGTAGCAGACGAGTGGCAGGATGAAGGCGTGCTGGATGCCGATGCGGTCGGCCAGCAATCCCTGCAGCACGGGCACGATCGCGCCGCCGACAATGGCCATGATCAGCAGGCTCGATGCCTTGTCGGTAAGCGCACCCATTTTCTCTATGCCCAGCGTAAAGATGGCGGGAAACATGATCGAGTTGAAGAGGCCGATGGCGACGATGCTCCACATCGCGACCGGGCCGCGCGTGGTCATCGTGATCGCGAGCAGTATCACGGTCGCGACCGCGAATACGCCCAGCAGCAGGCGCGCGTTGATGCGCCGCATCAGTGCCGAACCGATGAAGCGACCGACCATCGCGCCGCCCCAGTACAGCGCAACGTACTTCGCCGCCGAGGCCTCGGTGATGCCACCGATATCGGGCATCGCCAGATAGTTGATCATGAAGCTGCCGATCGACACCTCGGCACCGACGTAGAGGAAGATCGCAACGACGCCGTTACGCACATGGCGGAAGCGCAGCACATCGGCCAAGCCGTGGGGTTGCGCGACTACACCTTCGGTCGCTTCGCTCAGCGTCGGCAGGCGGAACCACCACACCATCAGCGCCAGCGCAAACAGTGCCGCCGCAAGTCCGATATACGGCCCGGTCACCAGAGATGCCTGTTCGGCGCGATAGGCGGCAAGTTCCGGCGCTGCGAGCGCTGCCAGTTGTTCGGTGCCCAGCACCGCGCCGGAAAGAATCAACGCGCCGCCGAACAGTGGTCCGAGTGTGGTGCCCAGCGAGTTCAACGCCTGCGCCAAGGTCAGCCGGCTCGATGCGAATTTCGGATCGCCCATCAGGCTGACGTAGGGATTGGCGGCCACCTGCAGCAGTGTGATGCCGCTGGCGAGCACGAACAATGCAGCGAGAAACACCTCGTACGATGCCAGCTTCGCCGCGGGTACGAACATTAGTGCGCCAACACCGGTGACCATCAGCCCGATGGTGATCGCCGACGGATAGCCGACACGCGCCAGCACCTTGCCGGACGGCAGCGACATCACGAAGTAGGCACCGAAGAACACGAACTGCACCAGCATCGCCTGCGCGTAGTTGAGCGTGAACACGGACTTCAGATGCGGGATCAGCACGTCGTTGAGTACGGTGAGGAAGCCCCACATGAAAAAGATCGTCGTGGCCACGGTCAAGGCAACGCGTGGCGTGGCAGCAGTTCTGCTCATAGTGGGATTCGTCCAGTGGGTGAAATGGGTGGGCCGCTGCTCTCGCGCACCACCAGATGCACGGGTGCAGTGAGTCGCGTGATGGGGGCTTGCGGATCGTGCACACGCTCAAGAATGCATTCGGCGGCCTGCCGTCCGCGTGCGCGCGGCTCGGTCGCGATCGTGGTCAGCGGCGGCATGCTGACGCTGGCTTCAGGAATATCGTCGAAACCGACGACGCCGAAATCGTCGCCCGGCCGCAGGCCACGCGCCATCAGACCGAGCTGCAGTCCCAGTGCCACCGCATCGTTGTAGCAGATCGCGGCAGTGGGCGAGGGATCGCTGGCGAACAACGCGCCGCATTGGCGCGCGGCTTCCAGTCGCGTGGACGCGGTGTCGATGCGCCAACGCGGCTCGGGTGCGATTCCGGTGGCCTGCAGCGCGTCAGCGTAGCCCTCATGCCGCTGCCGGCACGAACTCGAAGCGCGATGTCCGCCGAAGAACGCGATGCGCCTGTGCCCCAGCGCAATCAGATGCGCGGTCGCCAACGTCGCGCCGCGCACGTTGTCCATTGCGAGGAAATCCCAGTCGCCGCCAAGTTCGCGGTTGAACACCAAAACCGGCACATGCGTTCCTATCGAATGTGCGAGCGCGGCTCCATCGCTGCCCTCGGCCGGAGACAGAATGATGCCGGCCGGCGCGTGTTCGAGCAGCGACGCGAGCACGGCCTGCTGCCGCTCCACCGACTCGCCAGTACTGCCCAGCAGCATCACGCATCCTGCCGCGGCCAGCGCCTCGTCTACGCCCGCAGCGAACTCGGCGAAGAATGGATTGCTGAGGTCGTTGAGTACCAGCGCCACGCTCGACGACGCCCGCGCGCGCAGACTGGCTGCGGCGCGGTTGTATATGTAACCGACGCGGCGCATCTCCGCCTCGACCCGAGCGCGCGTATCGGCGTGCACCAGCGGGCTGCCACGCAGCACCAGGGACACGGTCGCCCGCGACACACCGCAGCCATGCGCGACGTCGTTGAGGGTGAGCTTGGGGCGGTCACTGGTGCGCAATCGGGTTCTTTAGATCGATCCAATTTTCAGTAGTTTGTCCAGAATGATCCATTGCCGCAAGGTGCGTCATTGCAACATTTTCGAGTATCGCTGTGCTAGCGTCGGTAAATTGGATCGATCTAATTAGGGGAGCGAGCAATGCGTAGATTCGCTGTTGTAGGGCAGGCGTGTCGACTGCCATTTCCAGCATTTTCGAATCCTATGCATCGCAGGCGACACGCCTGCCCTACAGTGCGCTCAGCGCCAAGCTTCTGGCTGCTGTGCTGGTGCATCGCCCTCTGCGCGTCCGCGCATGCGATGGCGTCGCCTGATGCCGACGCCGGTAACCTCGCTTACACCGCCGTCGATCCCTTCATCGGCACCGGTGGCGAAGGCCACACCTTTCCCGGCGCCGTTGTGCCGTTCGGCATGCTGCAGCTCAGTCCCGACACGCAATTGAAAGCCCGCAAGGAAGGCTATGGCTGGGCCGCTGGCTATCGCTATGACGACAGCACGATCTTCGGTTTTTCGCATACGCATTTTTCCGGCACGGGACACTCCGATCTCGGAGACATACTGGTGATGCCGATCGCGGGCGAGGTAAAACTCGAACCGGGCGAAGTCGGCAAACCCGGCAGCGGCTACCACTCAAGCTTCAGTCATGATGATGAGAAAGCCGCGCCCGGTTACTACGCAGTGACCTTGTCGGACTACGCCATCCGCGCCGAGCTCACTGCCGGTGAGCGTGTCGGTGCGCATCGCTACACCTTTCCCGCCGGCAAGCCCGCGCATGTGCTGATCGATCTGCGGCCGAGCATGTACGACTATCCCGGCAAGGTGTCTTGGTCGCGGCTGCGGCTGCGCGCAGACGGCACGCTGACTGGCTTCCGTGAGACCCGCGGCTGGGCCGCAGGGCGGCAACTGTATTTCGCGATGCGCTTCTCGCGTCCGCTGACCGGGCACGCGCTGCACAGCACCGAGCAGGACATCGTGTATGCGGGTTTCGCACCGCCCGCGGTCAACGACCCTGCCTCGCGTGCACAGATCGAAGGCCGTGCATTGGTCGGTGTCGTCGATTTTGGTACCGATACGCGCGAGCTGATCGTCAAGGTCTCGATCTCGCCGGTGAGCGAAGAAAACGCCATCGCCAATCTCGAAGACGGCATGCCGGGCTGGGATTTCGATGCCGTGCACGCAGCCGCCAGAAAATCCTGGAGCGATGCGCTGGCCGTATTTGAAGTGGATGCGCCCGCACCGATGCGGCGCAGTTTCTACACCGCGGTCTATCACACACTGATGGCGCCCAGCCTGTTCATGGACAGCGACGGCCGCTATCGCGGACCGGACAACGCCGTGCATCAGGCCAAGGGTTTCCGCAATGTATCGACGTTCTCGCTATGGGACACCTATCGCGCGCTGCACCCGCTGCTCACGCTGATCCAGCCCGAGCAACGCAACAACGATATCGTCAACTCGCTGCTCGCCGCGGGCCGTGAAAGTCCCTATGGCGTGCTGCCGGTATGGTCGTTTCACGGCCTGGAGACCTGGTGCATGATCGGCTACCACGCGGTGCCGGTAATCGCCGATGCGTACATGAAAGGTATACGCGGTTACGACGTGAACGAAGCGCTGGCTGCCATGGTCGCCAGCGCCAGCTACGCACCGTATGACGGACTCGGCGATTACATTAAGCTTGGCTACGTGCCAATCGACAAAGAAGGCGAGGGTGCGTCGAAGACACTGGAATATGCCTTCGACGACTGGACCATCGCACGCATGGCGCGTGACCTCGGCAACGACAGCGTCGCGGAACAATTCGCGCAGCGCGCCACCAACTGGCGCAACACGTTTGATCCCAAGACCGGCTTTCTGCGCGCCAAGCTATCGACCGGCGCCTTCCGCGAACCCTTCGATCCTGCGGCGAGCGGCTACGGCACCGACTACACCGAAGGCAATGCCTGGCAGTATTCCTGGTATGTGCCGCAGGACATCGCCGGGCTGATCAAGGCGCATGGGGGTGATCGCAGGTTCGTGCAGCGCATCGACGCAGTCTTCGATGCCAAGGTCGATCCCAAGCTCTTCGCGCATATGGAAGACATCACCGGTCTGATCGGCTGGTATGCGCACGGCAACGAACCCAGCCATCACGTGGCCTATCTCTACAATTATGCCGGCCAGCCCTGGCGCACGCAGGAGCGGCTGAAGCGCATCATGGACACGCAGTACGCCGCACGTGTAGACGGCCTCGCCGGCAACGACGACCTCGGCCAGATGTCGGCCTGGTTCGTCTTCACCGCACTCGGTTTCTATCCCGTAGCGCCCGGCAGTAATGAATACGTGATTGGCCGGCCCTTCCTCGAAGCTGTCACGATGAACCTGCCCAACGGCAAACACTTCCGCATCGTCGCCGATGATCTCGATGATGCGCATCCCTACATTGGCGCGGTGCAGCTCAACGGCAAGCCGCTGCAGCAGAACTTCCTGCGTCACGAAGACATCGTCGCCGGCGGTGAACTGCGCTTCACGATGCAGGCGACGCCCAATACAAAGTGGGCCACCAAAGCAGGAGCGCGACCGTATTCGATGACGCACCGATGAGTCGATGTCGGAAACTGTGCTGGTGGTCTGGTTAGAAATCCTGACGAACCCAGTTGACTCGTAGGCTGGTGGGTGAGGCGAGTCGCTTTGACGATGCCGTCGGGCATCGTCAGACGAGGCGAACGCACGGCGGTGACGCCGGGCCGGAGGAGGCGAGTCGCTTTGACGATGCCGTCGGGCATCGTCAGACGAGGCGAACGCACGGCGGTGACGCCGGGCCGGAGAGCGCAGCAAACCCCAGCAAAGCGGCGGGCCTGCCGGGGTCCGCTGCGCTCACCACCAGCCTACCTTTCGATCTGCACCACGACTGAAACCCGGTGCAAATCCACCCGGCGTGCTCATGCAACTCAATAGACCTGTGGCACCATGATTTCGAGCGGAACCGCACGCCGCAGATAATCATCATGGCGTTCGCGCTCGGGAAGCTCGATCGCCGGGTGCTCGACCTCGGTATACGGCATCTGGCTGAGCAGATGGTGGATGCAGTTAAGGCGCGCAGTCTTCTTGTCGTCTGCCGGCACGATCCACCATGGCGCTTCGGGGATATGCGTGCGTTCCAGCATGATCTCCTTTGCCTTGGTGTACTCCTCCCAGCGCCGGCGCGACTCCAGATCCATCGGGCTGAGCTTCCACTGTTTCAAGGGGTCATGGATACGTCCAAGGAATCGCAGGAGTTGCTCGTCGTCCGAAATCGAAAACCAATATTTGATGAGCTGAATGCCGGAGCGCACCAGCATGCGTTCGAACTCGGGGGCGGAGATAAAAAATTCTTCATACTGCTCATTGTTGCAAAATCCCATTACCCGTTCGACGCCGGCACGGTTGTACCAGCTTCGATCGAACAGCACGATTTCTCCGCCCGCCGGGAGATGCGCGGCGTAACGCTGGAAATACCATTGCGTCTGTTCGCGGTCATTGGGGGCCGGCAGAGCCGCAACCCGGCACACGCGCGGATTCAATCGTTGCGTGATGCGTTTGATGACACCGCCCTTGCCGGCCGCGTCCCGGCCCTCGAAAAGAATGACCACTTTGCGTCGCGTCTTGACCACCCAGTCCTGCAGTTTGACGAGTTCGGCCTGCAGTCGGAACAACTCACGGAAATAGCGCTTTCGTTGTTCGCTTTCGCCCTCGGATGGCGGTTTGCCCTCGGCGTGCGCTATGCGATCGAGCGTGCGATCTTCGATCTCGAGTTCCAGCTCTTCGTCGTAGTCGTCACGCAGATCACGGTGCAGGCGGCGCAGCAGTTCGTCGTCGATAGTGTTCAAGGTGCGCCTTCAGAGTATGGGCTTGATGCAGGAAAGTACGGCTTGTCGATGGCGGAATTGTGACGGGTCACGCGCTGGATCGGTTTCGCGTCTTGATCCCGATGTTACATCCCAGGATCCGACCCGCTTTTGTGGGTCCGCGCTGCGCGGACGCTTCCTGCCGACTCTATCCGCTTAACCAAAGCGTCCGACCACAGGTCGGACCCACGGCGGCGCCGCTGTGCAGCCTGCCGGTCAATCCAGCGGCACAGTGACCTTGCCCTGCACGTTCCGGTGATCGATATCGCCGCTGGTGTCGCTTCCTACCGTGAATGCCAGCCCGATGTCATCGGCGTTGATGTCGCCTGAGCTGTCGTTGCCGACGAGGGCGCTGCCGCCGATCTTTTCGAAGGTGATGTCACCGGAGCTGTCATGCGTGACGGTGGCGTTGCCGCGGATGTTGCGCAGCAGCAGGTTTCCGGAGCTGTCGACTTCCACGATGGCGTTGCCCTGCACATCGCTGAGGCTGACGTCGCCGCTGCTGTCGTTGACGATGGTCGCAGTGCCGCCGATGCCGCTCAAGTTCAAATCGCCGGAGCTGTCCTGCAACTGCACATTGCCGGTGATGCCGCGTGCATCGAAGTCGCCAGAGCTATCGGTTGCGTCCAGCGCAGCCACACCGCTTACCGTCGCATCGCCGGAACTGTCCTGGAGTTTCAGGTGCAGGCGGGCAGGGAGGCGGACCACCAGATCCAGCGTGGCCTGCTCACCCCACCAACCGCCGCTGACATCGGGCATCACCACTTCGACGATCTGGCGGTCGCCGTCGCGACGCTGTGTCAATTTGATCTCGGGGAGTAGGGATTCTTCGCTGGCGCAGGCCTTGCCGCGGACTTCGATGGTGGACCGGCTCGGATCGCCTTCGATTTTCAAGTCTCCAGCGCGTGCCAGCAGTTCGATCGACGCCAGGCTCTGGGCATCAATGTCCAGGTTACGCTCGGCGCGATAGTCGCAGCTGTCGCCCCAGGCGAAAGCGCTGGTGGAAACCAACATCAGGACTGTAGATACGGGGATGGCACGATTCATTTGCTGGCTCCGGTTGCGGGTGTAAAGAACGGAGGATGCAGTGAGTGCGAAATTGGTTTGAATTTTCTTTGAGATCAGCTTTCGAAGTGTTCAGGGGCTGGAGGTCAAGTCGCTCAACAGCGTCCCTAGTGTGGTGTTGCACACTAGGCGACACATAAAATCGCGTCTTCGACCCCGTGGCGTCGTTGCGAATTTTGCCAAGGCCACCAGCCTTGGCGGCAATTCGCGCCTCGCCACGAGGCCGAATCCATCGATTTTACTTGCGCCGCCTAGTGTGCAACACCACACTTGCCCGTTTGTGCAGATGCAGGCGGGGTGACGGGTAGGCGAACCGTGAATGTCGCTCCCTGGCCCTCGACGCTCGCGACATCAATGCTGCCGCCATGCTTGTGTACGATGCCGTAGCTCACTGAAAGACCAAGGCCAGTGCCCTTGCCTACCGCCTTGGTGGTGAAGAAGGGCTCGAAGATGCGTTTAATCGACGCCTGCGGGATTCCGCAGCCGGTGTCGCTGATTTCGATCAGTACGGATTCACCCTCGGCGGCGGTGCGTATGCTGATGACACCATGCTCGGCAATGGCATTGGCGGCATTGATGAAGAGATTCATCAGTACCTGATTGAGCTGGAACGGCATGCAGGTGATCTTGGGCAGTGCGCCGTAGTGCTTGACCACAGTCACCTTGTGCGTCAGTTCGTGACTGGCGAGATTCAGTGTGCTTTCGATGCAGTCGTGCACATCGGCTTGTTGCCAATCCGGCTGGTCCATTTGAGAGAAATCGCGCAGGTCGCGCACAATCTTGGCCACGCGCGCCACACCGTCATCCGACTCGTCCAACAAAGATTGCAGGTCTTCACACAGAAACGGCATGTCGATTCGTTTCAGCATCGCTTCGATCGGCTCGCGTTGACGTGGCTCCAGCTGACGGTCGTAGGCGGCCTGCAGCGAAAGCAGGTCAGTAACGTACCTGCGCAGGGAGAGCAGGTTGGAGCGCACGAAACCGATCGGATTGTTGATTTCGTGCGCCATTCCGGCAGCGAGCTGGCCGATCGATGCCATCTTTTCTGACTGCAGCAATTGGCTTTGGGTATTTTTCAGCACGATGTTTATTTCCGTGAGGTCGTTGTTGCGACCGAGCAACTCGCGCTCGGCAGCTTGACGCTCACTGACTTCCACACGCAGCTGCTCATTGACCGAATGCTGATGTGCGACCGCTATGGAGAGCGCGGAGGTGCGCTCGTCGATCAGGGATTGCAGCACCTGTTGACGCTGGCGGTAGGTTCGCCGCATCCCAAGTTGAGCCAGCACCACCAGAAAGATCGTGGCGACGACCATGGAAAAGCGTACCGAGGTTCGTTCATACCAATGCGGTTGTATGGAGAACTCAAGACTCGCGGTGTTGCCGGTCACGCCGAGTCCGTTCTGCACTTGCAGATTGAAGCGATAGGAGCCGGGCGGCAGATTCGTGTACGACACCTCGCGCCGGTCTGCCGTTGCATGCCACTTGGGATCGTAGCCTTGCAACTGATAGCGGAAATGCAGGCTTTGCGGATCGCGGAATTCGATGCTGGTAAAACGCAGATCGACATCACGGTTATCGGCAGGCAGCACGATGGGAATGTCGTTGCGGACCCAGACACCGTCGGTCAACAGGCCCTCGATCAACGCTACTGCACCGGCTTCCGCCGGCGTCACCACTGCGCCGGTGTCCACGTGCACCACGCCGCGCGTTGCGGTGAACCATATCCCCGTTTCGTCGGCGACGGCGCGTGCCTGGCCACCGCTCACGCAGCATTCTCCTCGCGACAGCACACGCTCGGTACGCACGTTGACTGGCAGGCCGACGCGAGGATCGGGCAAGGCGGCCAGTCGTGTGCGCCACACGCCGTGGCCGGTCGCCACGTAGAGATAATCGCCGGCTACCTGACTGTGCCAGGCGTTGTCGCTGGGCAGTCCCTGTTCGGTGCTCAGCATCAGCAGCTTGCCTTCGGTCAGCAATCCGATACCGGCATCGCGGGTGGCGATGACGATCAAATCGTCGCGCACGCGATTGAAGGAGGAAATATTGGCGTCGCTGAGTTGCCGTGCCCAATCTGGCTTGCTCCACAGGCCTTGCTTGAGCGCACGGATACCGGATGCGGTGCCGATCAGCAGATCGTCGTTGCCATTGATCAGAATCGCGCGAATGCTGGAAGTGGCGCCGCCGTCTGCGTCGATGGAGGTATCCACGCGCCGCAACGCCGCGTCGCCATAGCGATACAAACCGGCGTTGGTACCCAGCCACATTGCACCATCAGCCTGCTCGGAGATGGCGAAGATCTGAGTCTGGTCCAGTTCGGCCAGTGCTGGCGCGGTGATGTCGCGACCGTCATCAAACACCACGACACCGGCACGGGTGCCGACCCAGAGTTGCTCCTTGCTGTTCAGCGCCATTTCGAATGCCACGCGGCCGTGCAGGCTCTGGCTATCGATCAGCGTCTCGGACTTGCCTTCGAATACGCGCGTGACACTGCTGTTGCTGCCCAGCAGGATGCCACCCTTGCGGTCCGCGGTAACGGACCAGACCATCGGATCGAGGAGGCCGTTGCGATCGTCGATCCTGCGCGCCCAACCATTGGAGAATACGAACAAACCGCGATAGCGCGTACCGATCCACAAATTGCCGTCGCGATCCTCGAAGCTGCTGAGGATGTAGGGCGAGCGCGCGAAGGGTTCGTCCTCGATCGGTTCGAGCACGCCATCGGGTTTAAGCCGGAACAGCCTTGCCGAAGTGCTGATCCACAGGTTGCCGTGCCGATCACTGCGCAACGTGATGATATGGGTGGTGTCGAGGTCTGGCGTTTCCGGGCTGAATACAGCAGCGTCGCCCTGCAGCCGCGGCGTGCTGAATGCCCCGTCGCGCAGGCGAAGTAATCCACGTGAGGTGCCGAGCCAGATCGTGTCACCGATAACTTGGATGGCCTGAACGCGCGCGCTGCGATGAGACTTCGGCAATGCGATGAGCTCTGTTTGCATGACGTCGATCCGCTGCAGCATGCCGACGCCGCCTACGAAGATGTGGCGCTGAGTACTGAGGACGCTATGCGCGGAGAAGTTGTCGTTGTTGTATGACTCAAGGTGACCATCGACGTAGCGCATCATGCCGGCATTGGTTGCCACCAGAACGCTGCCATCGGCGGACTCGACCACGCCGACGATGCTGCGCTCGGGGGCATGATCGACGGTCACGAAGCGTCCGTTCTCCCGCATCAACAGGCCGTGGATCGAACTGAACCAGAGACGGCCGCGACGATCGGTGTAGGCACTGCGCAGGTCGGTGCCGACCACGCCGACCTGACGACGCGAAAATGACTCGAAGTGCAGCCCGTCGAAACGTGCCAGGCCGCTGGTCCAGGTGATCCACAGGTAGCCATCGTGGTCCTGAGTCATCGCCAGCACTGCCTGATTGGGCAGGCCGTCGCTTGGCATCCAGTGATTCATCGGATAGTCGATGAAGGTGATGTCTGGATCTAGTGCGTATGATCTGCCCGCGTAGCCGGCGGTCACCAGCGCGAGCAGCGTGACCAGAATGCGTTTGATTGCCAGGCGTTGCAGGTGCGCTGCGAACTGGCGCGTGCATGCGCGCACCATTTCAAACCTGCTCACCCTGGATGCGCCCATTGGCCGCTTCCTTCCTCTTTGCTCAAGCACAGCATGCACCCTTCGTGCCGAGGCCGCGTGTGCGGTATCCGCGTGCGCCGGACCACGGCGTCTGAGGCCCGCGCGACGCCAGGACGAAGCAGATCACGCGAACGACACTTCTAAGGATGCCGTTGCTGAGCACTCGTCTGCCAGCTTGTTTGCCTGACCTGTGCAGAATTTTCGCCACGACTTTCGTCCCATTTGCGGTTGCACGGCGGACCGTCCTGACGGCTGTCCAGTGCGTGGTTCCACGTTGGCAGGAAGGCTCTGCGTCGAAATAGGGGGAAGTACATAGCGAGACGATTTGTTGCAGGTACGCGCTTTTGCTGGTGCGGGGCCCGACCCGCGCGCTTTTGCAGCAACATCGCGGATGCTCGAGTGCGTGCGGTTTAGGCGCCGCACCTACAACGCGGGGTCTCACCAGGCGAAACATTGTTATTCGATGTATTGACTATCGGTATACGATATGTATGATATCGTTTATCAATACATCCGGAGTCTGCCATGCCAGTACCCATCGCCTCCATGCACCTTGCGCTACGCGCCGTGCGTTTGCTGAACTTCTTGTATCTGGGCGGCATTCTGGCGCTGCTGCTCGCCAGCATGATCGCCACCGACTGGACCTTCGCCGCACTCGGTGTCGGGCCCGGCGCGCATGATGTTCGCGTCGTGACCGCAATGCGCACGATCATGCTCGTGGGTATTGCCGGCGCGGTCATTGCGCACATCGTCCTGTCGCATCTTCTGGCGATCGTCGAATCGGTGCGTCACGGCGATCCCTTCGTGCTGACCAACGCACAGCGCCTGCAGTCGATCGCCTGGTGGGTGCTGGGCGGCGAGCTACTTCACTTTGTCGTTGTCGCGCTCGCTTCCGTGGCGGCGTCTTCCGGTCAGCCGCTGGGTATCGACTGGACGTTTTCGCTCACGCCATGGATCGCCGTGATGATGCTGTTCGTGCTGTCGCGCGTCTTTGAACACGGCGCCCGCCTGCGAGCAGATCTTGAAGGCACGGTCTGACCATGGCGATCACCGTCAGGCTCGATGACCTGCTCCATGCACGCCGGATGACGCTGACCGAGCTGTCAGCAAAGGTCGATGTCACGTTGGCGAATCTTTCCATCCTCAAAACCGGCAAGGCGCGCGCCGTACGTTTTTCGACGCTGGAGGCGCTCTGCGCCGCGCTCGATTGCCAACCGGGCGACCTGCTCGCCTACACCCCTTCCACCGACAGCGAGACCTGACCATGCAGCTACGCAATTTGTTTCTTCCCGATCACACACGCTATGAGGGCGTGCGGCCGATCAACATCTGGGGACTGCGGCTGTTCTATGCGCTGATGGCCGCCTTCGTCGCAACCGATGCCTGGGCGACGCTGCTGCAGCACGAAGGACCGTGGGCGCCAATGACCGCGATCACCTACTGTGTCTGGGCCACATACCCGACATTGGCCGTGCTCGGCCTGATCCACCCGCTGCGCATGCTGCCGATCATGCTTTTCACCATCGGGTACAAGACACTCTGGTTCGTATTCGTCGCCTATCCACTATGGGCCACCGGGTCACTCGCCGGATCTTCCGCCGAACCGATCACCAACGCGTTCCTCGGGCTTCCCATCCTGATACTGGTTGTGCCCTGGGGCTATGTCTGGCGCGCGTACGTGAAAGTGCCTCGGGGTGCGAGTGCTGGAGGCGTCTCCTGAATCGGAGCAGACGATCAGCATGCCGAATGAAGTTGCGGCTTCTCCGGCTGCTGGTCGAGCGCGGTGATCTCCGTCAATCTCCCGAGCACGCGATCACCCGGCTGTTCGTGTAACCCATCGGCATGGGCAGCATCCAATAGCACCGGTCGTAATGTTCCTCGACGTAGTGCTTCGCATAGCCGCGCGGCAAGGTCACGGGATGTTCCTGACCATCGCAGTAGCGGTAGATCGTTTGCTTGCCCTGGTTGAGGCCGCCCTTGCGCAGTGGAGTGATGATCATGCGATCGAGTGAAGCGCAGATGCGGCCGAGGCTTTCCTCACGTGGCAGAAACAAATCGGTGTCCAATGAAAGGTCGGCGCGATGGCGTGTCAGCACAGAGGGTCCGGATGCAATGCCATAACGCAGATACGGATAGCTGAAGCCTGCGCTGTAGCAGTGCCACGAGTTGCCGATCCACGCGCAATCGTGAAGCACCGGCGGCTGGTCCCACACTAGACCGGCGCCGCTGTCGAACCTGAGCCCACCCTCCCTGCCGTTGGTGCAGAATTGGCGGTAATCCTCGACCCGCGTCGTACGCGGCGTGCCGTCCTCGCGTGTCAGCAGCCACCGCGCCCGGCCCGCGCCGCTGTCGATTTCCAGCAGGCTTGCGTGGCGACCCGAGCGATGGCTGTCGCCGTGTCCGGCCAGAATGACCGGCACGACGTTGCCGCTGGCATTGCCGCAATGTTCGGGAACGAAGTGGCTGTCGTACTTGGACGTCGGATGCTTAGGCGTGCTGAGGGTCGAGAAATTATTCTCCACCTCGATCACTTTCGGATCATCGTGGATACCCGAGAATAAATGAACTTCCTGACTGCCGACCAGCAGCCCGAAGCCCTCGCCGAGTTTGAACGCCTGAATCCGCATCTCGCTGTGCCCGGTCATCGGCTTCCGATCCAGCAGCAGGTTCAATCGCTCCGTCAACTCCTTCGGCAACTCGCGTTGGGTGACGCCCTCGCGACCGATCTCGGCAAGCCAGTACCGCTCTCCCAGCATGCCCGCGCTCGACTTCCAGGCCCAGCCGAACGCGATCGCCCGCGCGTTCGAATAGGGGATCAGCCTGGTCAAAGCAGTGATGCCGAAGGATGACTCCTCCAGCGCCAGTTCAGCGACATATTCGACTTTCAGTTTTACCAAGGCGGCTTCTCGAAGGAGAGGAATTCCAAGGTCCGCCAAAATACCTGAAGGGCGCGTCAACCAGCAATTTCCGACTCATGCGGTTAGGGAACCTCTGAACAAGTCCGGAGCCGCGATAGCCCCCTGAGTCAGGGGGCGAAAAACCGCAGGTTTTTCGGGGTGTGGCAAGCAATAAGCCGTGTAGCGAAGTAGAAGTGGTGACTTATTCAGAGCTCCTTAGTGTCTCCGTTTGAAAATGCCAGCAACCCTTGGCCCGCGCGCGGGAGAAGATGCCCCAGGCAGATGAGGGAAACCTGGCGCAGTGCAACGTCATTGCCGTACCGCCGTCCGCGAACACCAAACACCGTCGCGGGTTTCCCTCACCTTAGTCCTCTCCCGCAAGCGGGAGAGGAAACAATTTCAAACTGAGCCAATACCGACCTGAGGCAGGAATTGTCCGCCACGGCAAGCCGCAGCGATCGTGATCACGTGCAACGGGGTAGGCGGTTTACTTGCCCTTGACGTGGCGTTGCCGCGAACCCTCTTCACGATTGCTGCCCGGGTTCTGTCGCGACCCCTGATCGCCATCGTCATCGCCATCGTCATCAGTGGCGAGGATGTCATCGTCCGGGTCCAGATCGCTGTCCTTGCTGGGTGCCTCGTGCGTGTCGTCATTGCCGCTACCGCCCTGGCCAGAACGTTGGCTCTGGCCTGGCGCAATCTTTTTGTTTTGCTTCTGGGCTTGGCTCTGCGGGTTCTGTTTGCTGCTCATTGGAATACTCCTCGATAGGGGGTTGAAACAGGAATGTCGTGCAACTACACGTGCGATGTGGTCGCGTTGTGCAGCCATACCACGGGCGACACTTCGCAAGACCTGGGCCAACAGAAAATGAAAGAATCTACGTGAGCGGACAACCCCAATTTACTTGCCTGATTTTCTGATGGTCTTGGGGGTTCGTTGCGGCACCACCGTGATCTCACCATCAGTCTCGAGCATTGCCAGCCGCACATCGGCAACATCCGTAAGCCCCGCACAGCGCAAGGCTTCTTCAAGGTCGGCGGGAGGCACATTTTCAGCAAGCATCGCCTTTTCCAACACACGCCCATTGCGGACGAGCATCACCGGATCACCCGTTACCAGCTTGTCGACCGATCGGGATCTGGTGCTGATAAAACCCACCAGATAATTCAGTGCCACCAAAGTTGTAGCGGAAATAATTGGCGCAATGACCGATTCATTTTCCGGGACCAGGGCACTCTGCATGGCTTCGCCCAGCAGGATGATCACGATCAAATCGAAAGGAGTGAACTCTCCCATGGTGCGCTTGCCAGCGGCGCGTAGCAGGAAGAGCATGAAGACGTACACAATCAGCGCACGTAGAACGTAGTGCCACCAGGGATCTTGCAGATGGGTGAATTCAAACACGATGCAGCTCCGTTGCCTGTCACCGCAACAGCAGAATATGTGCCACGTCGGGAAATTCGGCGATAAGCAACGAATTTCGCGTCACTATGTGTGCCATCCCACAGTCAACCGTAGGATTGGGGTTCATTATCAACTGCCCAGGATCGAGAGGGCCGCGTCGATGACATTCAGCAACGCAGTGTCCCCGCTCGGTTCAGCCATCCGGCCACGTGTGCTTGTGGTGGACGACAACCGCGAATGCGCGCGTATGATGGCTACCCTGGTCGACCTCATGGGCGCCGAGGTCAGGATCGCCCACACCGGTCGGGACGCGCTGGAGATTGGAGCGCCGTTTGCGCCCGATTGCGTGATTCTGGACATCTCCATGCCCGCCCTTGATGGCTATGATACCTGTCGTCGCCTCCGTTCCCATGACTGGGGCGCAGCGGCGATGGTGGTGGCGCTCACCGGATGGGGACGTCCCTGCGACAAGGACAAAGCACATGCCGCCGGCTTCGACGCGCATTGGGTCAAACCCGTGGACATCCACCAGGTCCGCGACTTGATGAATTCGCTGGGAAAAGTGCACCAGAAAAATGATAGCCGACGCTCTGTAGTCATGTCCTGAATGTCGTGCGGAATGCCGGGCATTCGCCCAGGACGCGTTCTATTTCGCACGATGATATGCGGCGAGACCTCGCGCATGCACGCCAGAAAATAGCACTTCTCCGTTGCATCCCGATGTCTGGCCCGTGGCATGAATTCTGCGAGGGAACGCATCCCAACCAGGAGAAACAGCCATGGGCACCGCAGGAAAATTGAACGCAGCACTCACCGATCTGTTGTATCAAGCCCTGCAGACCGAGCAGGGCGGCATCAGGGTCTACGAGCAGGCAATCACCTGCGCCGTCAATGATGATTTGAAGGAAGAGTGGACCAAGTATCTGGAAGAAACGCGTCGGCATGAACAAGTGGTGCTGTCGTTGCTCGTCTCTGCCGGTTTGGACCCCGACCTGATGACCCCGGGCCGTGAGGTGGTTGCGGGTATCGGTGATGCGCTGGTCGGTACGATCAAAAAGGCCAAGGCGAAGGGTACGCGCGAGCAGGCGCAGATCGTCGCGAGCGAGTGCGTCGTGCTTGCTGAAACCAAGGATCATGCGAACTGGGAGTTGCTGGCGCATGTGGCCGAGAAAGGCACTGCTGCCCAGAAGGCGTTTCTCAAGGACGCGGTCGAAGAGGTCGAGAATGAAGAGGACCACCACCTGTTTCATACCAAGGGCTGGATGCGCGAACTCTGGATCCAGGAACTCGGGTTCCCAGCTGTGTTGCCACCGCCAGAAGAAGTACGTCAGGTCGAAACAGCGATTGGCGCATCACGGGCCGAACAGGACCGCGACAAATTCATGTAGGGTCGCGAGTGCCATCGTTGCGAAGGATTTGAACTCAGGACAAATGTGATGACCCCATTGGACCGACCTCTGCGGCGCGAGCTGCTCATCGATGACCTCGCCTACACCCTGATGATCGAACCCGAAGGCCTCAAGCTCACCGAGAAAGGTCGGCGCAAAGGCGTCGAGCTCAAGTGGAAAGATCTGGTCAGCGGCGACGAGGCCATTGCCGTCGCGTTACGCGCTTCGCTGCAATGAGCAGCGAAGCGCAACTCGCGGACGCCTACATATTTTCTAAAAAAAAGAAGTGATCGTCGTAAGTGAATTAGCTGCCTCATTGACCAGGCGTCCTGCCCTTCAATCACCCACCAGGAATACAAAGATGGAAAATTTCTCGATCCAGCAACTCTTCGGAGGCGGCATCATCTGGACCCTGCTGGTAGGGTTCATTGCGGGCTTGCTCGCCAGAGCGCTCAAGCCTGGACGCGACAAGCTCGGGATGATATTGACCATCGTCCTCGGTATCGCCGGTGCCTTGCTGGCACGCGTCGTCGGATTGCACTTCGGATGGTTCACCCCCACCGACATCATCGGCGTATTCGCCGCAGTGATCGGAGCGATCGTGCTGCTGGTGATCTACAGCATGGCTCGAGGAAGCAAATAGAAACGACGTTCGCATGAACCCATCGACTCCGGTCGATGAATTCCGCGAACGTGGTGCGAGAGTAGGCTGGCGGTGAGCGTCGCGAACCGCAGCAAACGTGTACCCCAGCTGGGTTCGCGAGGCTTACCGCGATCCTACGCGTTTCTGGCCCGACCCGATCCGCCCTTGCAAAATTGACGTATATGTCAAATACTGTCGATAACGTCGATTATTTTGATATATACATCAAATGCAAACAGTCCATGAACTCGGTGAAGCGGTCGCATCGCGCAGACGCTCGCTCGGATTGCAGCAGGGCGACGTTGCTGCGCGTGCGGGCATCTCGCAGGAGCTGCTCTCACGTTTCGAGCGGGGCAGAACCGCAGAGTTCGGCTCACGTAAATTGCTGGCCGTGCTGGCAGTGCTCGGCATGGAAATGCAGTTCATCGGGATCGGCGTATCCGGGTCGCTCGATGAACTTCGTCGTGAGCGGGGTGGCGGGTGACGCTGGTAGTCCACGTGCTCGGCCGCGAAGTCGCCACGCTCGAGGCAATCGGCGATTTCCGCAGCGCGATGACCTATCACGCCGGTGTTGGGCCGGAAGACTTCGTGTCTCTGACCATGCACGTGCGCCGCGACGCCTACCAGTGGGATGACGTGCTGCCGCCGGTGTTCCAGATGAATCTGCCCGAGGGCTATTTGCTGCAGGTGTTGCAGGAGCAGTTCGGCCCACATGTTGGCGCCAGCCCCATGGCGCTGTTGTCGGTGATTGGTCGCAACATGATCGGACGGCTGCAAGTGGCGCCACCCGGTGTCAAGCCGGAGGCGCCGCCACAGCCCGTCGATGTTGCCGACCTGCTGCAAGGCGACAACTCGGAAGAAGCCTTCGCAGAACTCGTGCGCCGGCATGCCACCAGCGGCGTCTCCGGCGTGGTGCCAAAATATCTCGACAGCAATGCCGAAAAACCTGGCAGCCGGTTGCACAAAATGGCCACGCTGCTCACTCACCGCCACATCATCAAGGGATCGTCCCGTCTTCTGCCTTTCGTGTCGTTGAACGAACACCTGTGCATGCAAGTGGTTCG
>JANMUE010000551.1:0-82556 GCA_031391205.1 Lysobacterales bacterium
GGCTCCTGCCTCGAGCGAGGCCGTGACCTTGATCTCGGCGATGAGCCCACTCAACGAAAATACCTGCGGCTCGATGACTGCGCCGGACTCGATGCGGGCCTCCGCCAGGGAGCGGTCAATCAGGGTGCGCATGCCCAACAGGCTGCGGTCCAGGATCTGTCCGGTGGCGCCGGATAAGCCGACGTTGCCCGACTTGATGATGTTGACGGCGAGCGTGGCGGTGGTCACGAAGTTGCGCAATTCGTGCGCGAGGAATCCCAGCCGTTGCGAGGCATCCTGCGCCTGCTGACCGGCCATGTGCGTGTCGTGCTGGTAGGCGAATTCGGTAACGGCTACGGCGATGGCGTTGTCCAGGCAGCGATTCAATGTCCGGAATTCGTCGGTGCTGATTTCTGCTTCGCGTTCGAACGCCAGTTCGGTGATGGCCTGGCACAGATCGCCATAATCATGGACGACTTCCTCGATGGAATAGCCGTGACGCGACAGCTCGCGGCCGTGCTGGGTCGCTGTGCCGCCGATCTCCGATCGGGCAATCTGGCCTCCCGCGGGTCCGGACACCTTGATACTTTCCATCGAGTTGGAAGTCTGCTCCAGCTGGAGTGTCTTGATCAGCTGGTCAAGGAACGGCGCGATGCCGTACTGCAGTCCTCGGGTGGCAGCCCCTGGCGAGCGCAGGAGGACCTTCGCCTCGCAGCGTCTGATCAACTCGGCCCTGTTTGCCGCCAGGAAGTCGTGAAGCGTCATCGCGATGGGCCATCGCAGTGGAACATCCGGGCCGCATTGCCGCCTGCATCCTTGCTGCGGTAAAGGGCCTGATCGGCATCGGAGAGCATGCTCTCGCGGGGACAGTGCTCGCTGGAGACCATGCCTATGCTCAGCGTCGTGTCCACGCCCAGCTCAGCAGCGACGACCTGGAACTGATCTCCGATCTTTTCGGCCAGATTCTCCAGATGCGCGCTGTCAGCGTGGGTGATGATCAGGGCAAATTCGTCCCCGCCCAGCCGAGCAACAACATCGGGCGAGCGCGCGACCGTCATCAGCGTCGCGCCGATCGCCTGCAACACCGCATCGCCCATGGCATGGCCCGCGGTGTCGTTGACCTTCTTGAAGCGGTCCGCGTCGAGCAACATCAACCCGATGGGGTAATTTCGACGCTTGGAGCGAATCAGCTCCTCTTCCCAGCGCGCAATGAAGGCACGACGATTGGCAAGGCCAGTCAGCGCGTCGGTATTGGCCAGGCGTTCCATTTGCTGTGAGTGGATGGCCTGGCGCTTCGTGGCATTTCGAGCTTCTATGGCTTCCAGTTCTGCGGCCTCGGCCCGGGCGAGTGCGGCGGCGGTTTCGCGCTCCACCACAAGCAGGTGACGCAGAGCCTCGGCAATCAGATGAATGCCTTCCAGCTGCGCTTCCTCCAGAACGATCTTCTTCTGGCTCGCGCCGCACACCGTGCCAATGGTGATATCACCCACGAGGATCGGAACAGCGAAGAACGTCTGGACCTGGTTGGCCACCGCCCATGGCGTGGCCGTTACTTCGAGCCCCACCGAGCAACTCTGTTCGACGCCTGACAGCAGCAGCGATCGGCACATGGAGTCGTGCCAATCCAGCGTGACACCTTCCTCGGCTTCCACCTTGCCGCCGTTTTTCGAAAAGAGAACGGTCTGGCTGAGCGCGTTCCAGTCGATGGAAGTGACGAAGGTCGTTTCCACTCCCGAGATGTTGCGGGCCAGCAGCAGCAGTGGTCGCGCAGCGTGTTCCAGGGGCGAGGTCGGCGCCGCATCGACGCTACCATCCGCGGGATCCGCAGCAACGCTACGGTCTGCTTCGCCGCTGACGCGGGCTTCCGTGAGCGGCACGGGTTGTTCCACTGGTGCATCGCGGCGGTGCGCCCTGCGTGTCATCGGAATGCCCGCCCGACCGAGAGGTTGAATTGTCTGTAGTCGTAGCCGAATCCGTTGCTGGCGGGCGTGTTGGAGTAGATGAACCCGGCTTCGAAAATCCAGTCATGGCCCTCTCTCGGACTGACCACCGGGACAGGGGGTGTAGCTGCGCGCCATGGAGAGACATCGGGCACACGACGCGGCGCAAGTTTTACGTTGGTCATTTGAACGGGGTTGCCTTGGGGAGAGTAGGAATCACGGCGGCCCGCTGCGAGCTGCTGATGTGATTCAGCGGCGATTCGCCCCCTAGATGTGCGGCGGGCATGGTTCGGTGGCGAGTCAACAAGCCTCAGTGTCACTGAGCGCTGTTGACGCGTTGATGAGAATGTTTGAATGCTCTTCCACGCACAGTGCGCTGCGCCACAGAGCGCCGTGGCAACGCATCGCACTCGGTAACACCGTTCAGACAGCCTGCGTTCGCGAGCGAACAGACGATTCTCAGCGACGCTCTTAAAGTCCATCGCTGAAGCAGGGCATCCGTCGTCCGTCAATCCTGCAGCCGGCGTCCGCCGACACGAATTTCGATCTCGCCACCCACGCCGCAAGCCCATCGTTTTTGTCGAAACTGGCGCGGCACCGGGTACCGGGATCACCCACATCAACCACATCAACCTGAAGACAACGCACGAGTCCCCATGAACCTCGCTGTTCTTTTCATCGCTGCCTTCGTGGTCATCCTGCTGGCAACCGGTCTGTTGATCTGGGTCTGGTTCGCAATTGCTGAGGTCGAAGAGGATCTGCGTGCGTTCAGCGGCTTCGAGGGGATGCACTTCGAGGTTGGCCCTACCGCAACAGTTGGCACGGCAAGCCGTCAGACGTCCCATCCCCAGTAGAAGCCGAACGCGTTCATGAGCGGCTGGCGGAGCACCGCTCATAGTGTCGCTGGGATCCCACGGCAAAACCAACGCCAAGGAGAATGCCTGCGGCAGTCGCAGATCACCTCGGTCAGCAACCCGGAGCATGGCGTCGATACGTGCGCACGCATTGAAAAATCCAATGACCCTGCGGCGGAACGTTGCCCGCGTGCGTTGCTGATTGGTCGCCTGTCGCGAAGTGAAAGTTCGTGTCAGCAGTCGGGTACGCCAACGCACAGACCCGGGGAATCGATGGCCCTACTTTGAAACGGCGACGCTCAGTCAACGTTGATTGCTTGTCACCCGTCTCGGTGAGCGCGCACCTGCCTTGAGGCGTATCCATGAAAACCACTGCAGTCCTGCCGCTTGCCGTTCTGCGTGGCTGGCGGTGGCACTTTGTCCGTCGATTCGACCAGACCTTCATGCCGGATTCGAAGGCATGCATTCGAATTGAAGCAGCAACGCTGCACTGTCGTGGATCAGGCACCACCCTTGGCCTGCAAAGTTCCTGGCCGCAGCGCTTGCGCAGGGTGAACAGAGCGTCGACTCAGGCCCAATCAGGCGGTTCCGGATGGCGCCTGCTGACAGCGCGCGTACAATGAAGCGATCCACAACCCGTTGGTTGGCCCATTCCAGTTTCTGGCTCGCCACCTTGGTCATCGTGATCATGGGTTGGACGTTGTATGTGGCGTCGACGAACGAAGCGGAGTCCGCGCGCCGCGTCAGCCACAGCCAGAACGTGCGTCAGAGGCTGGTCAGAATCGAGGCGCTGATCGAACGCACAGAATCGCTGCAGCTTGGCTACCTGCTGTCGGTCGTCGAAGTGTTTCCAGTGGAACGCAACCAGGCTTTCGCCAAGCTAGCAAAGGCAATCACCAAAGTGCGCGGTCTGACGCTGGAGAACGCGCAACAGCAGCAGCGATTGAGCCAACTCGACCGTTTGATTCTGGATCGTCAAACGGCCATGCGCGAAGACGAGCGCTTACGCCGCGCCGGCGAAATGGAGAGGTCCAACATCAATGCTGCCGCTGCTCGTGGAGACGCGGCGCGCAAACAGATGCTGGCCCTCACCAAGGCGATGAAGCGCGAGGAGCTGAGCCTGTTGCGCGGCCACCGAACGGCGGCAGCGCACCGACACGACACCGAGCTTGGCGTGCTGATTGCGGCGGTTGTATTCGGTCTGATCGTACTGATACCGGGTTACCTCGGATTCGTGCTGCAAACGCGCTCGCGCGAGCAGACCGAACTGCGCCTCAAGCTCATGGCCGACAGCCTGCCGGGCGCGATGTATCAACTGCGCCATACGGATCGCGGCGCGCGTATGGTGTTTATGAGTGCCGCCGTCACCCGCATCAGCAAAAAAGCGGTCGCAGACTGGACAGCATTGCTCGACGATATTGAAGATCAAGACCGGCCCGGGTTTGTCGACACGGTGGCCAGATGCAAACAATCGCTTGCGCCGTTCTGCGAGAGTTACCGGGTCAGACACGCAGACGGCACGACGCAGTTCTTGCGCCACGAGGCCTCGCTGCACAAACAGGCCGACGGCAGCATTCTGCAAAATGGCTACATCGTCGACATCTCGGATCAACGGCGCCTCGAGCAGGCGCTGGTCGCCGCCAAGGAGATGGCGGACCAGGCCAATCGGGCGAAGAGTGCATTCCTGGCGACCATGAGCCACGAGATCCGCACGCCGATGAACGGTGCGCTCGGTATGCTCGAATTGCTCAGCCTTACCCAGCTCGATAGCGAACAGCGCACGACGCTGTCGATCGTGCGCGAATCGAGCACATCATTGCTGCGGCTCATCGACGACATCCTCGACTTCTCGATGATCGAAGCCGACAAGCTGCAGATACGTCCTGAAGTGGTGTCGATCCGCGATTTGATCGAGGGCGTGCGCGACATTTACTCGGGTATCGCCAGTAGCAAAGGCTTGCCGATATTGCGCAGCACCGATCCGAGGATCAGTGCAGCCGTTCGTGTCGATCCTCTGCGCCTGCGCCAGATCCTCAACAACCTGGTCAGCAATGCACTGAAATTCACTACGCACGGGCATGTGGCGATCAAGGCGCAATGGATGGCACACGACAACGGCGAGGATTGCGTGCGCTTCCTGGTTTCTGATACAGGCATTGGGATTTCGCCTGAAGACCAGCGTCGCCTGTTTCAACCCTTCAGTCAGGGCGATGGCGGCGCGAAGCTTCAGGTCAGTGGCACGGGTCTGGGTCTGACCATCTGCCGTCGGCTCGCGGGCCTGATGGGCGGCACCATCGAGATGCTGAGCGAGCCCGGTGTCGGCACCACCATGATCCTCAATTTGAGTTTGCCGGTCGCTGACCCGGCGGAGCTACCGAATATCGATTCGGTGCGCGCGCACGAGCGTCTGCGCGCCACCATTCGCCGGCGTCGACTTGCGCCCGGCGTCGAGCAGGCGGTACACGAGGGTACCCTGGTGCTGATTGTCGATGACCACCCGACCAACCGGATGTTGCTGTTGCGCCAGGTGCATACCCTGGGCTATGCCGCCGAGAGCTCGAGCAACGGCGTCGAGGCTTTGGCGCGTTGGCAAAGCCAGCCGTTCGGGCTGATCATCACTGACTGCAACATGCCGGAGATGGATGGCTACGAACTGTCCCGAACCATTCGCGTGATCGAGTCGGAGGGCAAAACACCACGCGTGCCGATTATCGCTTGCACGGCCAATGCACTCGCCGGTCAAACGGAAAAATGCCGGGCCGCGGGAATGGATGATTGCCTGGTCAAACCGGTTGATCTCGCGCAACTGGCGCGCAAGCTCGACCAGTGGTTGCCGCTGCCGACAGCGGATCGCCCTGCCGATGTCGACCGAGCTGCGCAGCCAGGACCAGAAGCCAGTGCGGTGGACCGAAGCGTACTCGCTGAAGCTACCGGCGGCGACGCCATCGTCGAACGCACCATCCTGCGCGCGTTTCGCGAGTCCAACGATCATGATGCCGTCGTTCTCGAGCGCGCCGTGACTGACCAGGACCCGCTCCGTGTCACGCGCGCCGCGCACCGGATATCCGGCGCCAGCAAGATGATCGGAGCGCTTGGGCTTGCCAGTGTATGCGAGCGCATCGAACACGCTGGGCGTGCCAGTGACTGGACGTCCATCGATGTCGATATGGGTGCACTACAGCGCGAATGCCGGCGTCTGAATACCTATCTTGATTTGAACCCATGATCGCGGTGGCCACAGAGGGAAACACCATGCCGTGCGGAAAACTGCGATTCCTTATTGCTGAGGACCACGCATTTCAGCGCGGCGAGTGGCTGCGAACCCTCGAAGGTCTGGGTGCACGGACGGTGTATCAGGCCGAGGATGGTCGTAGCGCGCTGAGCATACTGCGCGACCCTGAGCGGCCGGTCGATATCGTGATCAGCGATCTCGACATGGAAGGCATGGACGGGATGGAATTCGTTCGTCACGTCGGCGAGAGTGGCGTGCCGATTTCGATCATTCTGGCCAGCGCCCTGGAGCGCAAATTGCTCGCGTCAATCGCCACCATGGCCGAGGCCTACGGCATCCGACTGCTGGGCGTGGTCGAAAAGCCGATGACGCCGCGCAAACTGCTGGCGCTGATCAAGCTGCACAAACCCGCAGTCGCCAAGGCGAGCGCACCGCCTGCTGCAAAATTCACCTTGAGCGAGCTTGAGCTGGCCTTGCGGAACGACGAGTTTGTGCCCTACTACCAACCGAAAGTCGATCTGGCAACCGGTGAGGTCAAGGGCGCCGAAGCGCTCGCGCGGTGGCTGCACCCGCGCCTGGGAACGATTGCTCCCGTGAGTTTTATCGAAGTGATGGAGGCAGGCGGCCTCATCGACGAGCTCACCTGGGTCATGTTGAAAAAGTCCGCATCCGATTGCAGCGCCTGGCGCGCCGTCGGCATCGACGCCACGGTCTCAGTCAATCTTTCCGTCGAGTCGCTCGGCGATGCGTCCATGGCCGAGCACGTCATCGAGTTGGTCAGAAGGGATCTGGACCCCAGGCACATGATTCTGGAGGTCACCGAATCGAGTGCGACAGGGAATGGTGGCACAGCACTCGAAAACCTGGCGCGACTGCGGATGAAAGGCTTTGGATTGTCGATTGACGACTTTGGAACCGGCTATTCATCCATGCAGCAGCTGTCGCGAATCGCCTTTACGGAACTCAAGATCGATCGTTACTTCGTGATGAACTCGAACAAGGACCCGACCGCGCGCGTGATTCTGGAATCGAGTCTCAAGGTGGCGAAAAAGCTCAACATCGACACGGTCGCCGAAGGCGTGGAAACACGCGCGGACTTCGATCTGCTGAGTCGGCTCCAATGCGGTCTGGCGCAAGGGTACTTTATCGCCGCGCCGATGCCCTACACAGACTTTCTCGCCTGGAATCGACGCTGGACAATGGTCGGCGAAGGCGGAAGCCAGCTGAGCCGGGCAGCCAGTGGGGCTTGAGCGATCGTGTTCGGAGACACGCCGGAAACGTCGGTCGGGTTTAGCCCTACGCGTGTAGGAACGGCGTGACCCGCGAAGCTCTGCCCTGAATCCCAGGCAGTAGAGCAAGAGCTTCGCGGCTCACGCCGCTCCTACAACCTTTCACCCTGCAATTGGCGGGCCTGCTTTACCCAGGCGGTGAACTGCGCTTCATCGAGCGCGCCGTCCTCATGGATGTGCAGGTAGCGTGTGTCCTGACTCTTCGATGCAACGGGAGGAACCGGACTCAGCGAGAGACCGCGGAAGAACGTAACCTTCACGTATTTCGTGAAGCAGTGGAAAGCGAGGAACCAGCCCTGACCCTGGATGCCATAGAACGGCGTGTTCCATTTCACTGCCTTGTGTACGCCGGGCACGGTGCGCACGATGAGCACGTCGAGGCGGCGCCCGATGTCGCGCTTCCAGCCCGGCATGGCGGCGATGTACGCCTGCACCGGTGCGTCGCCGTCGCCCTTCGCGATCTGTGGGTTGCCGCCCGAGAGGAGCTTGGGTTTCGCGGCCTTGTCCGGCGGCGGCTTCGGCGCCATCTTGCGCGGTTTTGCGGTCTTCGTCGCGACACGCTGGGCAGCGGTCGACTTCGCGATCTTCACCGACTTGCTGGCCATGGCACCACTCCTATCCGTTGGCGCGCGGCGCGGCGCGCCATTTGACTGCGTACGGCAGCACGAACAAGTAGAGCCCGGTCAGCAGCAGCAGGATGAGCGGGACCAGCGCCAGCATGCCCACCCAGGCGGCAGGCTGCGGCCCCTGGCTCATGACGACGATGTACGTGATGACGCCGGCTGTAAAGGCGATGGACATCCAGCGGTGGAACTGTCGAATCCACATATTCCACTTCATGAAACCTCCTCCCAGGGATCCTCTGAACAAGTCCGGAGCCGCGATAGCCCCCTGAGTCAGGGGGCGAAAAACCGCAGGTTTTGACCGGCTCCGCCGTTGAGAGCCAGGGTGTGCCAAGCACTAAGCTGTAAATCGAAGTTGGAGTGATGACTTATTCAGAGCCTCCTTATGAATGAGTCGATGCGCAACGCGGCAGACTTCAGTCAGCCCGCGCCACGACCTGTTCCAGCTTCGCAAAGAACTGCTGCCATCCCGAGTTGGCGCCACCGAGTGCCTGCTTCTGATCCGGCCGGAAACCCGACTGCTCCATGCGCAGGTGTGTGCCCGTGCGTGTTGGCGTGAGCGTGAATGTCACCACGCTCTTCAGATTGAAGGCGGCATCGTCGTGGACAAAATTCCAGCTGTAGGACAGCGTCTTGTTCGGCTCGACGGCGAGCACCTGGCAATCCAGCACGCCGCCCCAGTCACCGCGAAGATTGAAGCTGTGACCGACGACTGGCTTGAAGTCGTTCTTCATCAGCCACTCCTCGATCAGGTGTGGCTGTGTGAGCGCCCGCCAGAGCTTTTCCGGGAGATGCGGAAACTCCCGTTCGACAACGACGGTACGTGTTTCGGTCGAAGTATTGATCATTGGTCCATCCTTTTGAGCAGGTCTTCGAGGTGGTCGAACCGGGTTTCCCAGAACCCGGCCATTTGCTTTGTCCAGTCCATCAGCGGCGCCAAGGCACCGAGTTGCGCGCTGCAGTACGTCTGCCGACCTTCGTGTCGGTCGCGTACCAGCCCGGCCTGCTTGAGCACACCAAGATGCTTGGAGACAGCAGGTTGCGAGATCCCGGCCTGAGCCGTCAGAGCCCCGACCGTCTGCTCGCCCTGTCGGCACAACTTCTCGAAAATGGCCCGCCGCGTGGGATCGGAAAGCGTTCTGAAGAGCACGTCATGGGCGGTCGACATCAAGATTCATAACTCGTTGGCTATGATTCAATTTATAACCGGCGAGTTATGCGTGTGTCAAGCGGGACCTTGTGGCGGCAGTGACTCCGTATGAATTGTCGCCGTTGAATACCTTCTCACGCCTGCGGCAAGGTCGCCGGAAGAGCCCGTTGAGGGAGGCGTTCAATGGCGTCGGGTAATGCACCAAGTAGCCCGGAAGAAGCGCAGCCAGACGATAAGCAGCGCAATGCCGCGGAATGTTCGCGGCCGGCGTCTACTAGACCAAGGCCGGAGAAGAGACCGTCGCGACGATTTCAGCGCAGAGTACTGAAAGTTCCTGGCCTAACGATCATGCACCGGCATAGCGATCCAAGGTGATTTTCATGTCCGGGCCGCGCATACCACATGACCCGCCGCATCGGCCATGACGAAGATCTTCGATGGAACCTCCTGCACGGCGCCAAGCCGTGAAGAATGGTCGACGCAGCGCACTGTGATTGCACCCCGCGCCCCTGCAGCTCACACCTGGCAAGACCAATGGCAATGATGATGACCGCAGCAGTAGACTTCAGGACGGATGCCTACTGCTGCACACTGCTGTGAACATCAACACCTCGCAGAGTGGCAGATCGATGCCGCATGCGCCCTTGGAGTAGCCCATCCCATCGTTCAAGCCGAACACCGGGTAAGTGCTTCGCTTCCACCCACCGCTGCCGGCCGGCAGCGGCTCAACGCAGAGTCAGGTGTCCCCAATGCGAATCGAACTTGCATCCATCCTGTCGAAGTTGCCGTTGCCCGCAACCGAGCGATGGCCGCAGGGTGTATGGGACCAGGAAGCCTTCCGCCATGGTTCGATGTCCGTCATCCTCTTTGCTCCTCGCGGCACTGATTACCAAACCTCGCACGGGCAAGACGAACTATATGTGGTGCTCAAGGGCAGCGGCGTACTGCTCGTCGAAGACACGCGCCACGCCTTCCTGGAAGGAGACGTTCTTTTCGTACCCGCAAACAAGACCCATCGCTTCGAGCAGTTCACTGCGGACCTGGTTACGTGGGCGATATTCTGGGGGCCAAACGGCGGCGAGGAAACTTGATCCTTTCGTCGAGCGACGTTTTCCGATTCGGGCCTACAAGCGCCGCGCAAATCAAACGTTGAAGGGCGCAATAGCTGAAGGGCATTGCGACGAATGAATCTCCGCACAGCCAAGCCAGGCGGAATGCTCAATGCGGCGCAATGTTATTGCGCCCTTCTACGTCCCTGCGGACGGACCAGCAGCTCAATCTGAGGAGGCAGGGCACTTCAGCCCGCCAGGCGACCATGTTAACTACTCACCACTCACTGCACGGATCATTTCTAGTCGGGCGAATGTAGGGTCTGGCGACCGCAGGCTACTCATAGACCTGACAGGTTTCGAAAAACTCAGCTACGCCGGACCAGGAAATGCCGAGGATTTCTATAACTTCCGACTCTTCGTCTTACGGATTGATGTTCTTCAGACCGCCAACTTCCCAGATGACGGCGACCGGTCCGTCTACTGACTTGCGGCCCGAATCGTCGCCGGGCTGCCAACCTGAAAAATAGCCTGCAACACCGCATTCAAGGAATCCGGGCGGATGGAAGTTGCACCAGTAGGCGCCGCGCGGACCTGGAATGCCGAAATACCTTTGGGGATCCTGTAGCGTCCCGCTTTTTTCCATAGCGCCCAGATCGGCTATCTGCAGCAGGATGGTGCGCTTCCATTCCTCGTACCCGGCATTGCCCTTGCGTTCAAGGCGGGACTCCGGAAGCAGCGTATAAAGCCGGGTCTCGAAGCCGCTGCGCAACAGCTCGAAGAACTCATCCAGGCTCAGCTCTTCCTGGTCTTTGAACTTGTCGGACGCATCGAGCACGTTGCACAGGTATTCGAGCAGTTCGATCTGATCGGCCTCGTAACGTTTTCCCAGTTCGCATACCGCCAGATACAAGTCTCGGTTGGTTTCAAGTTGCACCGCGGTTTCCTCAAAATATTTGGCGCACGTGACGATCGGATCGAACGAAGAAAGTAGACGGTAGCCCGGATGAAGCGTGGCGCCTAACCTGGCGCAGTCGGGGGCGTGTCGGGTGGATTGATCTGTTGAGCAGCAGCAGGTCGCGGCACATGAAACACGTGACGCTCAATCCCATCGGGAAAGCGCTGCCGGGCGATGGGCTTTCCGCCCAGGCTTTCGATGAGGGTGCGGGCCTGGGTGTTTTCGTCGTTCATGTAGGTGTGCACTTCACTCCAGCCGAAGACCTGGTACGCGTGCGTGATGGCGGCGATCGAGGCCTCTTTGGCGAACCCTTGACCGCGAGCGTCGGGCAGCAGCCACCAGGTGAGTTCTCTGGGCCAGCCCTTTCCCTGCCAGAACCCGCAGGTGCCGACGATGTCGCCCTGTGCTTTTCGCTCCACGGCCCAGACGCCGAAACCTTGCAGGTACCACGACCCGAGATCGGCGCAGAGGCGTGCCCAGGCGGCGCCTGGCGTCAGTGGTCCGCCATAGGCGCGCGATGCGCCCTCGTCGGTGTAGAAGCGTCGGTAGGCTTCGTCGCATGCGCCGCTCGGCGGGACAAGGCGCAGCCGGGGCGTTTCGAGCGTCGGGATCTGCATTGGAATACTGCGGGCTCTGCGGCTTGGCGCCGGAGTATAGAAAGTTGTCCGGATGAAACGCACGCGGGATCAAGATGCTGCATCGTAGAATGCGGCGATGACCACGGTAACTGTGCCCACTCAACCTGCTCCGGTGTTTGTTGTTGCTGCACCTCGAAGCGGTGGGCAGCGAATGGCGCGTTGGTTGACGGGGCCGGAGCGGCCGATCAATCACTGGTTGGGCGTTATCGACGCGGCGCGCGCCGGCCGCGGATTGCCGATGCTGGACAAGTCGGATATGTGGACGCACGACGATGCCTTGGCGTGGTCGCCGTGGTTGCAGCCGGTGCTGAATCTGCATGATCGAGGTGTTACGCCAGCGAGCGGCGCGTTCGAGTTTGCGCCGGCGACGATGCTTCGCGTCGCCGCGCTGGCGCAATGGTTTCCGAAGGCGCGCTTCGTATTTCTTTATCGCGACGTGCGCGAGACGTTGGCAATGATGCTCGACAGCTGGATGGCGTCGCGGCACCCGCATGCCTCCGGTGTGCAGTTGCCGTCGGCGCAGTGCTGGAATTTCCCGCTGCCGCCTGGATGGAGTGCCCAGTGCAACAAGCCGCTGATCGAGATTGTCGCCTGGCAATGGGCCAAGATGATGCGCGTCGGCATGGACATGCTGGCGGAACTGGATCCTGCGCGCTGGTGCGTGACCTCGTATGACCGCCTGCTGCAGGATCCGTTTGGCGAGTTGCGCGGGATCGCCCAGTTCCTCGACTGCCTGCCTTACCCGCAGGAATCCGCTGGGCGCCGATTTCTTCCTGCGGGCAGAACATCTCCGGATGCTGCCATCTGGCTTGCCCATGCGGACCTGTTGAAAGTGGCTGCACCCATCGTTGCGCTGCAGGCCGATCGCGCGGTGCAATTGTTTGCCACCTCGCCGCAGACACGCATAGTCGCCATGCGTGGCGAATAGCGAAGACACCTTTATAGTTTCACCGACGGAATCCTTCTCCCGCTCGGCGGGAGAAGGTGGTCGCAGACCGGTTGAGGGGAACGTTCGATGGTGTTCAATATTGCGGCGCTGTTGTTCACAAACACCAGGCACCTCCGCACGTTTTCCCTAACCCTCTCCCGCGAGCGGGAGAGGGGATTCTGCGGGTGCGGGACGGGTGCGCTTCTGCTGTCAGAATCGACATCACGAATGTCTTCCTTGCGAACCCGATGCAACTGAATACGCCTTTCATACGACTGCCGCTGCAGTTTGATGCCGCACGACTTGCGCTGGAGGTCACCGCCCTTCCCGAGTCGGTGTGGCGGCCGCATCCGCAGGGGCATGTCGGCAATAGTGCGCTGCCTCTGGTCGCGGCTTATGGCGATGCGACGAACGATCAGACGCGCGGGCCGATGCGGCCAACGCCGCATCTGGCGCAGCTTCCGTATCTGCGCCAGGTGATGGCGGCGCTGGAATGCAGCGTCGGGCGTTCGCGCCTGATGCGCATCGACGGCAATGGCGAAGCCAGCATGCATGTGGACACCAATTACTACTGGGCAACGCATGCGCGCGTTCACGTGCCGGTCGTGACCACGCCCGATGTCGCCTTCCTCTGTGGCGATGCAGAGGTGCATATGGCGGGTGGCGAATGCTGGATATTCGATACCTGGTCCAGGCATAACGTCATCAACCCGACACCGACGCGACGCATCCATCTGGTCTGCGATGTGGTCGGCAGTGCGATGTTCTGGCAGAGGGTCGCGCGTGGGCGAAGGCAAGATGATGCCGATCCGCATGCAACCGCCGATGTCCGCGTCGTGCCGTTCGATCCGGCGCGCGAAGCAGACATCGCCTTCGAGTTGTGCAACCAGCCGGTGGTGATGTCGCCGTTCGAGGTCCAGCACTGGCGGCGCTTTGTGATTCGGGAACTCAGCCGCATCGACAATCCCGACGATCGACACACATCGGCGCTGCGTTCACTGCGGGCAACGCTGCAGCACTTCGAGCACGCCTGGACCGATGCCTGGTCGCGCTTTGGCATCCGCCAGTCCGGCCACGACCATTATCGACAGCTGCTCGCTGCGCTGGACCGCGAACTCAACGCCGTGTCCCATCAGTTGCGCGCCGCCAATGGCACCCCGGCCGCCGAGATGATCCGGCAGTTGATTGTGCGCAGCGCCGTCAACGCCGATATCGCGCAGGCGCTGCAGGACGAATCCGGTACGACTGAGTCCGTGGCGAAACCAGTTGCTGCAACTCATTTGTCCGAGCCTGAATCGACGGCCATCGTCGACCCAAAGTCATTGCCCAGCCGGGGCGCGCAGATATTCGCAGTCGCAGCGAGCGAGCGATCTTCCTCGACGCGCACCGTACCGGTGGCGCAGCGATTCGATCGTCCGATCTTCATTGTCTGCCCGCCGCGTTCGGGGAGTTCGCTGCTGTTCGAAACCCTGACCCAGGCGCCGGAACTCTGGACCATCGGTGGCGAAAGCCATCAGGTGATGGAAACCATCCCGGCGTTGAACCCCGCGCGGGAAGGCTACGCATCGAACCGCGTTGGCGCGGCGGCTGCGACCACGACCACCGTGGCCGAACTCGCGCACGGATTCTATGGCCAGCTTCGCGATCGTGATGGGCGGCCCGTGAGCGACCGCGGCGAGCCACTGCGCTTTCTGGAGAAGACGCCGAAGAATGCGCTGCGCATTCCGTTTCTGGCTGCGGCGTTTCCCGAAGCGCGATTCGTTTATCTGTTCCGCGATGCGCGCGACACCATCAGCTCGATGCTGGACGCATGGCGCTCGCGCCGATTCATTACCTATCCGCAACTGCCGGGCTGGACCGGTGCCCCGTGGTCGCTGTTGCTGATACCGGGTTGGCGCGAATGGAACGAGAAGCCGCTGCGCGAAATCGTGGCGCGGCAATGGGCGGCGACGGTGCGGTACCTGGTCGACGATCTGTCAGCGCTGTCTGCGGAACGCGTTGTCGTGGCCAGCTATGCGGAGCTGACACGCGATCCCGAATCGGAAATCGCCTGGCTGTGCCAGCGGCTTGACCTGACATGGGACCGGCCGATCAGCGGCCTGCCGCTGTCCCGGCACACACTCACCCCGCCCGATCAGGAGAAGTGGCGAAGCAACGAAGGCGCGTTGAACGAGGTGCTGCCGATCGTGCAGCCTGCGATCGATCAGGCGGCCGCATTCTTCGAGCGTTGGCGCGGCGCAGAGCCGGAAGGCGCGTCGCGGGCGTTGCCGGTACCAGCCGAACGCAGCGACGCGACGGTCACCGCTATGGCAAGTCTGCCTCAGGCGCTGTATGTGTCAGCGAATGCGGGCGGTACAGTCGCGCCGGTTGCACAACCTGTGACGTCGACAGCGTTCAACAGCGTGTTCACCGCCAGCATGGCGGGACTGCTGGCGGCGAGCCGATCCACCCTGGTGGTCAGTACCTATCAGAGCGGGCGCACCATCCTGCTGCGCGCCGAGAACGGTTCGATCAATACGCATTTCAAGGCATTCCCTAGCCCCATGGGCATCGCCTACCGCAACGGCCATCTGGCTTTGGCAACGGCGCGACAGGTGTGGGAATACCAGGATCAGAAGGGTCTGGCGCATGCATTGGCGCCGGTGGGACGTCATGACGCCTGCTTCGTGCCACGCAAGGGGCATGTGACCGGTGACATCCGCATTCATGAGATTGGCTACGCCCAGAACGAATTGTGGATCGTCAATACGCGCTTCAGCTGCCTGTGCACACTCGACGGCATGCACAGTTTCGTGCCGCGATGGCAGCCATCCTTCATCAGCAGGATCGAAGCGGGCGATCGCTGCCATTTGAATGGCATGAGCATCATCGACGATCGCGTGCGCTACGTGACCGCGCTGGCCAACACCGACACTGCCGGCGGATGGCGCGAACACAAAGCCGATGGCGGCCTCTTGATCGATGTCGCCTCGAATGAAATCGTCGCCCGCGGCCTTTCCATGCCACATTCGCCGCGCTGGTACGACCAGCGCATGTGGGTGCTGGAATCGGGCAAGGGTGCGCTCTCCACGATCGACCTTGCTACGGGCGCCGTCACCGTGGTGGTCGAACTGCCAGGTTTCACCCGCGGCCTTGCCTTTCATGGCGACACCGCGTTTATCGGCCTCTCCCAGGTGCGCGAGAACATCTTTGGCGGCCTGCCGCTGACGGACCGGTTGAGCGCACGCGTCTGCGGCGTCTGGGCGGTGAATATCCGCAGCGGCAAGATCATCGGATTCCTGCGCTTCGAAGGCGCGGTGCAGGAAATCTTCGATGTGCAACTGCTGCCGGGTATCGAGTATCCCGAGCTGATGGAGCCGGACGATGAACGCCTCGCCGGCCTGTTCATCGTGCCTGACCCGCCGAATAGCGCCTTGTAGGGCACGCGTGTCGCGTGCCCTCTCAACATCTGCGCATCGTCGAGAAGGCACGCGACCCGCGTGCCCTACAGATCCTCTGCGGAACTACTGGCCCGAAATTTCGCGCTCGGCCTCGGCCAGGGTGTTGTACAAACGAACGACGACTTTGCGCACCGATCCGTCAGCGTTGAACTTGGTTTTCACCGTCATCGGCGTGCCGGGTTGAATCGTTGCCAAGGTGAGCGCCTGTGCCGGTGCCCGGCGTCGCGTATCCTTGATGGACAACTTGTCAGGATCGATGGTGACGATACGACCGCCGATAAGCGTCACGTTGGTCTGCGCACCCACCACACTGCTTGACGCATAAGCGCCTGCCGTGTGCTGCGCCTGCGGACGCGCGTCTGCGGCCAGCGTGTCGGCCGACGAAGTGACCAACGCCATTCCCATTGCCAAGGGCGCGATCGCCTGCAACACGCGTTTGCGCCGCAGCCCAAGCCAGGCCAGCAAACCCATACCCAAGCCCAGAGCCAGTTTGCCGGCGGCCCCCATCGTGGGGACGGCGATGGCTGCCACCCCATCGGTATCGGTGATGGTCACTGTAGTCGTCGTGTTGGCGCCCAGGATGGCGCCTGTGGCATTGCTCAAGGTCACGGTGAATATCTCTGACGGCTCCGGCAGCGTGTCGTCGATGATCGGAACGACGATGGTCTTGGGCGCAGCATCACCATCGGCCCAGTTCAGGGTTCCGGTGGTGGTGGTGTAATCCGTGCCGGCCAGCGCCGTGCCGGGATTGGTGGTGTACTGCACCGATGCCGCGCCACCGCTGCCGCCGACGCGATTGACCTGGACGGTCAGTGTACCGGCCGACTCATCGACGGTCGCCGTTGCCGAGGCAACTTCCAGCATGCCGCTCAGCACATCCGTGTCGGTGTTGCTCACCGTGGAAACTGTGGTCGCGCCGAGCGTGGCGCCACCGGGGTTGCTCAGGGTCACCGTGAAGGCTTCGGTCACTTCCGGCACCGCATCATCAAGGATGGGAACGGTGATGGTCTTGGGCGCCACGTCGCCACTCGCCCAGTTCAGGGTGCCGGTGGTCGTGGTGTAGTCCGATGCTGCTGTCGCAGTGCCGGGCGTCGTCGCGTAATCGACACTGACCGCGCCATCGCTGCCGCCGGTGCGGTTGACCAGCAGGCTGATGGTGCCAGCTTCTTCGGCAACGGTGTCCGCAGCCAGTGCAAATTGCACCGTGCCGGCGGCGCCTTCGACGGAGCCGATGTCGATCCGTCCTCCGGATACGCGTGGGCTGCCGCGCTGGTCGCTGGCAGGCGGCGGAACGAATGCGGCATTTCCGGCGTTGACTGCGGGGCTGGTCGTACCCGGCAGATGGGTCAATGTAATGCCGCCGTTATTGGCCAGGGCCCCCAACTGGGGATCCAGATTGAGCACATTGCCGCCATTGTCGGTGATGACCGCGGTGCCGGGTGCTTCGATCAGGCTGTTGGCGACCAGAAAGGTACCGGCGCCGCCGGCATCCGCATTAGTGACCGCGGTGTTGTCACCGATCAGCGTATGCACGACCGTCACGTTACCCGAATTATTGAACAGGCCGCCGCCAGTGCCCGTGGCGGAATTGGCCGCGATGGTCGAATGGCGGAATTCGGACGCGGCGCTATTGGTATACAAGTACACGCCGCCACCATCGCCCGCAGTCGCCTGATTGCCTGAAACGGTGGAGCTCTCCATCAGAAATGGCTGATCGACGTTATAGAGAAAGAGCCCACCGCCCGCTGTGGCCGAATTGCCAGACACCGTGCTCGACGTGACTTGCAGAGCCCCGCCATCGAAACTGTACAAATAGATACCGCCGCCAATGGTGCCCGCGCTGTTGCCGCTGATCGCCGAATTGCTGATGGTGACGTTATTGTCGGGATCGTAGAGATAGATGCCGCCGCCAGCGCCGACCGCCGTGTTGCCGCTGATCGTTGTACTACTGATGAGCGTAGAAGGACCCGTATCCTCGATGTAGATACCACCACCATCGTCACCCGAGGTGTTGCCGCTGATCGTGCTGTTCTGAATCGTCAGGTTCATGGCAAACCCGTCGGCCCACAGGCCACCGCCATCCCCGGTTGCGGCGTTGCCGCTGATGGTCACCCCATCCAGCGTCAGGTTTTCATCGAAATTGATCACGCCCGCACCCGTAGCCGCGTTGCCTCCGGTGATGGTCATCCCCGAAAGCTGTACGTCGATGGCCGCGGCCGAGTTGTACAGATAGAAAACGCGCGAGGCATTGTTGCCGCTGACGCTCAAATTGGCCGCGCCAGGGCCGGTGATCAGTAGCGAGTCAGTGATCGCCAACTGCCCCGTTGTCAGGGTGATGGTGCCGGTCAGGCCAGCCTGGAAGGTGATGTCATCGGCACCGGCTGCCGCATTCGCGTCAGCAATGGCCTGGCGCAAACTGCCGGCGCCGGCGTCCGCGAGGGTGGTGACATTGAACGTGGCCGCATCAGCGGTTGCGCCCGTCAATAATCCAGCCCCCGCGACTGCCGCACCGGCCAGGCTCAATGTGTTCTGCGACGACGCTGCCGCAGTGCGGCCAGCATCATGGCGTTTCGGTGTTGATTGACTCATTTCGGTTCCCCTGGGCAGCGTTCGAATGTCGTACATGTGAGAGGCTAACGGATATTGCCACATTCGCGAAGTTATTCGTGACGCAGTTAGCGATCTGGTTTGAAATTTTGATGAACGAAGGTGAATGGTAGGCTGGGGTGAACGTAGTGAACCCCAGCAATATTCCAGCTCTGCTGGGTTCACTACGTTCATCCCAGCCCACAATGGGTTAGGCGACGATATTGAATCTCCAACAAGCGCCATTCGGGCTGTATACCCCCTTCCCATTTCACTTTTTGGAATCCCGATGGACAATGCTTTCCCGCTTCATCAAGCAGCCAAGCTAGGTAATCGCGAGCTGGTTGCGGCGCTGCTGAGGCACTACGGCGTCGAAGCGCGATCTCGCGTCAACGAACTGGACCGAAAGGGACTGACGCCATTGATGCATGCGCTGCAGAGCACGGCTGCGGGTGTGGACCTGGTCGAGGCGTTGCTCGCCGCCGGCGCCGATATCGAGCAGGAGTGCACTGGCATTTGGCTTAAACATCGTAACGCCATCACCATCGCACTCGCTGCCGGCGATCCAGGCAAAGTATCGGCGCTTATCAATGCGGGCGCCGACATCCGCTATACACGCCAGCATGATTACAACGCTTTGCTCGACGCCGTGCATGGCCGGGATATTTTTCCCGACTCCAGATTGATCGAGCTGCTCAATCTACTCATCGCCCATGCCGTGGATCTCGACAAGGTGTCGACCTACGCGGAATCCGGCCTGCGCGTGCTGTCGCGCCTCGGGCGTTTCGATGCGGTAAAGGTGTTGCTCGATGCCGGCGCCCCCGCCGCCCAGCTGGAGTGGAGTCCATTGCAGCACGCGATCGCGTTGGGCACGGCGCAGGACGTCGCTGCAGCCATCGCCGACGGCACCGATATCGAGCAACGCGATTACTGGGAGCGCACCGCGTGGTTGCTCGCGCTGCAAACCGGTGACTTGACCAAGGCGCAGATGCTGCAGGCGGCCGGTGCAGATGTGCGTGCGCGTGGCCGCTGCGGCCAATCGCCACTGCTGTATGCGATCGAGAGCCACCACGCGGAAATGCTGACGTGGCTGATGACCATCGACACCGACCTGCAGTCTCCCGATGAGTTCAGGCAAGTGCCCCATGTCGCGGCAGTCCATGCCGCGGCCGAATGTGGCAACCTCGATGCGCTGAATATCCTGATCGCGGCCGGTGGCGATATTGATGCCGAAGGGTCGAGTGGCACCGCCCTTCACAACACCAGCAATCCGGAGGTCGTCCGTTATCTGCTCAGCGCCGGGGCCGACCAGGCGAATCTTTCCTACCAAGGCATACGTTCGCTGCTGCGGCTGGACCCCGTGCCCGACAGCAATGCCCTGCAGGTTTCGCAGAAAGACTTCGAGCAGGGTCGCTGCCGACGCTTCGGAACGTCCAATCCAGAATCGATCAACGACCCCTTCTGGCTGGGCATGATCCGATCCGGAATCACTGGATGGGAGGCATCGCGCCTGTTCGCACAGGAGGATTCGCGCTTCAACGCGCCTGTCTGGTGCGCGCAACGCTTCGGTCAATCGATCACCTTGCTGCCTGATGGCAGAATCATCCAGGTCGGCGGCGAGCACGAAGACAGTTACGACCCGGATTTCTGCATCTTCAATGATGTCTTCGTACACCACCCGGATGGCAGCATCGATATCTACGCCTATCCTGAAGACGTCTTTCCACCTACGGACTTCCATACCGCCACGCTGGTCGGAGAAACCATCATCCTGATCGGATCGCTCGGATACCACGGCAAACGTCACCCCGGAGTAACCCCCGTCTACGCGCTGAACACACGCACGCTGCACATCGATGCGTTGGCAACTCATGGCGACATGCCGGGCTGGATTTCGCGCCACCGCGCCACCGCGATCGACAGTCATCTGCTCAAGGTGTCCGGTGGAAAATTGATCGTCCAGGGCAAACGGCGCGACGAAACGGACTACGTTGCCAATCACAAGACCCATGTGCTCGATCTCAGAAGTCGCGTATGGCGCGAGATTTGAGCATTTTTGGATCGCGATACGGCAAATGACGTCTCAGTCGAACGGTGCAGTTGCGAGTAATGCAATATCGCATTACTATGTAAATCATCTACGGAGCTTTGCCATGACCAAGTTGACCGTTACCGCTCGGGGACAAGTCACCTTTCGGAAAGAGGTGCTGCAACATCTGGGCATTAAAGCTGGGGAGAAGATCGAGCTGGATTTGTTGCCGGACGGTCGCGCCACGCTGAAAGGAGCCCGCCCTTCCGGAACCATCGCGGGCTTTATCGGCGTGCTCGCAGGCAAGACAACCAAAATTGCCACCATCGAAGAAATGAACGATGCCGCCGCACGGGGTTGGGCGGGCGAGGAATGAAATTGTCGGTGGATACCAATGTTCTGATTCGTAGCGCCGTGCGCGACGATGCAAAGCAGGCACGTGC
Source organism: Lysobacterales bacterium (assembly GCA_031391205.1). Lineage (GTDB taxonomy): Bacteria > Pseudomonadota > Gammaproteobacteria > Xanthomonadales > Ahniellaceae > 0-14-3-00-62-12. The sequence goes on from JANMUE010000551.1 coordinate 21,139, forward strand.
CGCCGACAGGGTATTGCGGGAAGCCGTGGTGATCGCGGTCGCACTGCCGTGCCTTTGCGAATTCGTCTGGGTGCTGCGCAAGCTCTATGGCTTCCAGCCCTCGGACATATCGGCGGCGATCAAGGCTTTGCTCGTTGCCGCGAACGTGGAGGTGAATCGACCCGCGGTAGAAATGGGGCTGGCGGCGCTCGATGCGGGTGGCGATTTCGCCGATGGGGTAATCGCCTACGAGGGGAAATGGCTAGGTGGGGAAACCTTTGTTTCCTTCGACAAGAAGGCGGTCGCCTTGCTTACCGCGCAAGGTCATTCCGCACGCCTGCTATGACAGTGAAGGGCGCAACAACCGAAGGGTGTTGCGCCGAATAGATTACCGCCCAGCCAAACCGTGGCGAATGCTCAATGCGGCGCAATGTATTGCGCATTACTTCCCTCAATAAATAATCGCCTTGAGTATCAGTATGCCGATGATGCCGACGATACCAACGATGCCTTCCATCAGCGTCCAGCTCATCAGGGTTTCTTTCAGCGACAGGTTGAAATATTCCTTGGCCATCCAGAAGCCGGAATCGTTGACGTGAGAAAACATCAGGCTGCCGGCGCCGATGGCGAGCACCATGAGATTGGGGTCGACCTGGGTGCTGGCGACTACCGGGGCCATCAACCCGGCGGCGGTCATGCCGGCGACGGTGGCGGAACCGAGTGATACGCGAATGACCCCGGCGATCAACCAGCCCAGCACCAGTGGATCGATGGATATTCCGGTCAGTGCGGCCGAGATGTTCTGGTCGACACCGGTGGCGACGAACACTTCTTTCAACGTTCCCGCGCCTGCAATGATGAGCAGGATCACGGCGATCTCCTTCACCGAGTTGCCGTAGTCGTCCATCAGCGGCTGTATCTTCATGCCGCGTGACAGACCCAGCGTGTAGGTGGCAATCGCCAGCGACACCAGCATGACGACGAGCGGATGGGTCCAGAACCGGAGCGCGGGCTGCCAGATTTCGGGTGCGAGCGACACCGCCATCGAGCAGGCGATCAGCAACACCGGCAGCAGCGCGCTGGCAAAGCAGTTGAAGGTGCTGGGTAGCTCCGCTTCCGGCCGCATCGGCGCCACGAACAGTGTGATCGGATTCGATTTCACGTTGCGGAACAGCCGCGCGAACACTGGCCCGGCGATGATCATGGCCGGCATGGCCACGATCAGCCCATAGAACAGCGTGGTGCCAATGTCAGCGCCGAACATCGGCAGCATGGCGGTGGGCGCCGGGTGCGGCGGCAGGAAGCCGTGCGTCACCGACAGCGACGCGAACATGGGAATCCCAAGATATATAGGCGGCACCTTGGTCTGCTGCACCACCGAGAACACCAGCGGCACCAGTAGCACAAAGCCTACGTTGTAGAACAACGGGATGCCGACCAGGAAGCCGGTGAACATCATTGCCCAGGTAAGGTGCTTCTCGCCGAACACGCGCATCAGCACCATGGCGATCTTCTGCGCCGCGCCGCTGTTGGCCACCAGCTTGCCGAACATGGCGCCGATGCAGACGATGCCGAGCAAGCCGCCCAGAATGTTGCCCATGCCCTTCTCGAGCACGCCCGGCACTTTGTCTATCGGGAGCCCGAGCAGCACCGCGGCAACCGACGAGGCGACCAGAAACGCGAGGAACGGCTGGATCTTGCCCCAGCTGATGAGCAGCACCAACAGTACGATCGACGCGAATACATATGCAAGTTCCACACCGCCCCCTTTTCTCTAACAACGCTGATGCATGCGCTTTAATTTCCGTACCGGTGAAATCGGCCGGCTACACATCCATGTTCAGACGCGCAAACTCCTTCCCCCGCACAACGTCGCCACGGGCGTCTTCTTTTGGTCTTGGGAGAAAACGAAAATCCAGCGCCACTTTTCCGGCCCCGCGAGTCTACGCCGCGGGTTCACGCGGTCAAGAGTGGGGCATGCACTCTGGGGCGTGGGCTGATGATGAGCACAGGAAGTACGCTGGCGGAGAGCGCAGCGATCCCGAGCAGATGTGCAGTTCTGCTGGAGTCACTGCGCTCTCCGGCCTGGCGTCACCGCCGGGCGTTCGGCTCGTCTTACGATGTCAGAGGACATCCTCAAAGCGACACCTCACCCACCAGCTTACAAAAGCAGATTTGCGCTTAGGGAACCTCTGAACAAGTCCGGAGCCGCGATAGCCCCCTGAGTCAGGGGGCGAAAAACCGCAGGTTTTGACCAGCTACGCTGAAGCTCCGCTGTTGAAAACCGGGGTGTGGCAAGCAATAAGCTGTGTAGCGAAGACGATGTGGTGACTTATTCAGAGGTTCCTTAAGTAAGTGCCGCTCGGGAGAAACCCCCTCCATGACTCCGGCTTTGCCGTGCGCAGCCCGGATGAAGCGATGCGCAATCCAGAGAACTCCTGCTTGCCAACCGACGAACCCTGGACTGCGCTTCGCTTCTCCGAAAGTGGCCAAAGCCAGCTCGAAATTCAGCTGTGTTACTCAAAATCACCACGGAAAAACAAGTCGTAGCTCAACAAGATCACTCGATTTTCCAAGGGCAGCCCGAGCACTAGCTGACGCCGTTGTGGTATGTCGCTCGCGTTGTAGTCGTGCACGATCAGCGTCGGTTGGGCGCCCCGAAATGTTGCACCGAAGCCACTGTTGTTGGCAGTGAGCGGCCCAACCAGATCCGCGTTGTTGAGCACCCCAGGCGGGTCCGGCGCCAAACCAGTGCCCAGCCCAAATGTCACTGCGCTGACATTGCTGTTGAAAGGCAGATTCGGCCCATCCCAGTAGAGGCTGCGCAGCAGATAGTTGCCGTCCGGCAACACCACCACGCCAGGACCAAACAGACTGGCGTTGTTGGCATAAAGGCCAACACGATCATCGGCGCGGGTGCCAACAAAAGAGTTACTCGCACTGATCGTACCGACGATTCCCGTATTGCCAGAACCAAACGTGCTCGCACCGGCACGCAGCACAGTCCCGTTGCTCCAGCGATCGCTGACCACCACGTAGTTGCCATTGCTCAGCGCGAACACACCGCCGCCGCCAACGAAGTCGTCTTGCCGCGTGCCGACCAAGGAGTTCTGCGTGTCGACGCTACCGACCAAGCCGCTGGTTCCCGATGCATACGTTACTGCGCCGGCATTGCCCACGGTTCCGTTGCGCCAGTTGGGCGAACGCACCACATAGTTGCCTTGACTGAGCGCGGTCACGCCGCTACCACCCACGCGATCATTGGCCTGACTGCCGATCAGGCTATTGGCCGCGGACACGAGCCCCACCATCCCGCTGCTACCCGACGCAAGGCTCACCGCACCCACGCTATTGATGCCGGAAAGACTCCACGAAGGCATCGCCACGACATAGTTGCCATTCGTGAGTGCGTAGGCTTTGACATTGTTCATGTCCATCGCCGTGCTGCCATGAAGTGCGTTGCCGGTATCAAGCACTCCGACCGTACTGCCGTCACCACGCCCCAGAATCACACCGCCAGTATCGATGCCATTGACATCACAAAGCGGGCAGGCAACTACATAATTGCCATTGCTGAGTGCAACCACTTCACCAAATCGGCCCAAGAGATCGAACGCCGTGCTGCCCACCAAGGAATTGCTGATCGATACCAAGCCACTCACGCCCGTGCTGCCGGAACCCCAAGTCACGGCACCTACACTATTGAGGCTGCCGTTGTCCCATTGTTGGCTGTGCGTCACATAATCCCCGTCGCTCAATATCGTTACGTTCATACCGATACGGTCTGCGACATTGCTGCCGACCAGCGAGTTGGCCGCAGACACCACACCGACGGTGGGCATATTGCCGTCTGCAAAACTCAGTGCGCCAAAACTGCCCCTCCAATCGGATGATCGCACCAGGTAGTTGCCATTGGGCAATGCGGCGATGCCGTCGCCGCCAACGACATCTCCTGCTGTGCTCCCGATCAGCGAATTACTGGTTGTCGCTAGTCCCACGATGCCGGTATTGCCCGAGGCCCAAGTCACGGCGCCCACTGCGACCGCGCTTGTGTTGAACCAATTGGCTTGATCGATCACATAGTTTCCGTTTGTCAGTGCCGTGGCACGGATCAAATGGGAGCTTCCGTTGTCTCTGCCTGATGAAAACGAATTACTGGGGCTCACCGCGCCGGTGGTGCCAACACTGCCATTGCCGAAGGTCACCGCGCCGCTATTGGGAACGGCAGGATCGCTGACGACGTCGTCCCAGAACGGCGTGACCACCACGTAGTTGCCATTGGCCAGCGCGACCAATTGCCCGTTGCCAATACGGTCGCTGGTGGTGGTGCCATGGAGTGAATTCGCCGTCGACATTACACCGGCAATGCCCGTCGTACCCGACCCCCAAGCGACCGCACCGGCGTCGGTAGTCGCTCCGTTGTCCCAAGACGGTGCGGCGACCACATAGTTGCCATTGCTGAGTAGCAAGACATAAGCCGGACTACCGACCAAATCGCTGGCTTGCGCGCCCACCAAAGAATTGGCGGCCGACACCACTCCGTCGCACCCGGTCGTAGCCGAACAGAACGTCACGGCGCCGCGATTGGCCGACCAACTGGACGAAGCGATCAGATAGTTGCCAGTGCCCAGTACAAACACATCGCGCCCGACCAAATCGTTGGTGGTGCTGCCTTTGAGTGTACTGATCAAAACACCTTCTGGACTGTACAGATGCGCCGCACCGACATTGGTAGCACCGGTTTGTGGGTCATCATAGTTTTCATCCAACACCACGAAGTTGCGATTGGGCAGGGTCTTGACCTCATCTCCGAAAGTGCCGCTGCCTTGGGGGCCAAGGATCACGACGTATGCAGCATGAAGGTCCGCAATAAGGATCAATCCGCACACCAGCAACACGCGCGGAAGTAGGGTTGGTTTGGTCATGGCGGGTCTCATGACTGCTGCTCAAAGGCCGCGGCCTCGCAGCGGCCATCGCTGCGCGACGCAACGCGCACTTCTTCGCTAGCCGTCAACACTGCTTCGCGCGAACAGTCCGATGCCGTGCAGCCGGTGGGCAAGGGATCGTCACTACAGGTGACCTTGGAGATCGCCGCATTGGATACCCCTGCAAAAACCCACAAGCTCAGCAAGGCGACTCGACTTACAGATTTCACGGTGACTCCTGGGCGGGCTGACAAGATCGTCAACTCTGTAACGACGAAAGCGTCAGCTCAGGGCCACACCGTTGTCCGCAAGGGACTTCCTTCGGTCGTCGGGAGCAAGTGGCCAGGCCCACATGGGATCTATCTGCAATGTCCCGACACATCGCATAGCTTGCCGTTGGCGCATTGCGTACTGTCCACGCACTGGCGGGTGATCCGTTCGCAGCGCCGGTCGACGCAGCGGTGGAAGGCTCCGCAGGTTGCATTGTCGAAGCAGCGCAACGGCAGCGGCAGCGGCTGGTCGATCGCCGGTTGCGCGCGGAATGCCAGGTCCACGCAACGGCCATCGACACAATGCTGCAAGGGTCCGCCGCGCAGACGGCAGGCGATGTCGTTGCGGCATTCCGGGGGCGGCGCAATCGGTGGCGGGTCGTACTGGCACAGCCCCTGGATGCAGCTGTGATCCCGGATGAGACAGTCGTCTGTGTTATTGCATCGATCGAGGATTTCGCACTGGCCGCTGACGTGCGTGCAATCCCGGCAAGCCTCCAGGTTGCGCGCGATGGCGGTGGCCCGACCATTGCGCAAGTCGTCCAGACACTGGCGGTTGTAACTCATGTTCGGCACCACTCTGCCGGCGATTTTCATCGGGCAGTTGCCACCGACTGCAAACCTTCGGCACAGCCTGCCGCCAACGCAGCCTCTGACCGCATCGGCAACATTGGGATCGCACGGCGCGCCTGTCACGACGGCGCCATCTCCGGTCGTGAATGCCTCTGCATGCAGCGGCTGTGCCCAGACCCAGAGAAGCATGCAGAGCGCTACCCGCGCCGGCATGCCGAACTGCGCGCGCTTGTTCAAACCGTTACGAATCATCGTCGCCTCCGTCGAACGGACAGGGCTGCCGTTCATGTCCTCATCCACGTAAATGCCTGGCCAAACCCGCCACACGCGGGTGCAATGCCATTGTGCTCGTCTACGTTCCTGTGTCGGCAACGGGACCGATTGGCCTGCGGCTACGGCGGGGAAACAGGGGTCATTGAAGAATGGCACTTACTTAAGGAGCAATGCCGGCACTCACGCAGTTGTAGGCTGTCGGTGAACGCAGTGAACCCCAGCAAACACGCAGAGCTGCTGGGGTTCACTGCGCTCCCCGGCCCGGCGTCACCGCTGAGCGTTCGGCTCGTCTGACGATGCCCGGCGGCATCGTCAAAACGACTCACCTCACCCACCAGTCTGCGCTAGTTTTCCAACTGCTCGAACGCCCCTGAGTCGCACTGCCCGTCGCTGCGCGCGAACCCGCGTACGTCGTCGGCGCTGCAAAAGGCGTTCAATCCGAAGTTACGCTGCGGTCTGGTGATTTGATCCGACGCCCAACCCAGCACGTCGAAGGCACCACCGAAGGTGCGCAGGTTCAATGCGAATGCACCCGAGTTCGATTGCCGCTGATCCATCGTCAGCAGCGCAGGACAGGCTATGGCATTAACGCCCAGCTGGTTACCACCCTCGCTGATCAAGCGTCCGCTTACCGTGCTGACGCAACGATCGTTGATCAGGCTATTGGCATAGCGCAGCGTAGTGCCCGCGCAGAGGGTGCTATAGCCCTTACGCAGCGCCGCAGCGCTGGGACCAATCCCGGCATTTGCCGACATTGAAATATGCCGCAGCGTTACCGAGCCCAACGCATCGATCGCCTGGCCACGGCTGCTCAAGGCCTGATTGTTTGCGAACGAAAGATTCGATGCGACAAATGGCCGGCAGTCTGCATACACCGCACCACCAGCGCCGGCGAGCGCGCTGTTGCCATTGAGGCCCAGACGCTGCAGGTCGACGGCAAAATCAGCGCTGCCCCAAATCGCAATGGCACCGCCGTTTCCGGAACTGGCGACGTTTTCAGTCAACTCCGAATCACGTAATTGCAGCGGGCCGCTTTGTGTAGCGATGCCGCCACCTTCGGCGGCGCGATTGCGCAGCAAGCGCACGCCTTCGATCTGGCTGACCCAGTCGCCTATGCTCAACGTTCCATAGCCCAACCAGATCGCTCCGCCGCTGGCGCCCGCCTGATTGTCGGCAAGCTCGAACATTGCCCCGGGCGACGCGCTCGAACTCAGCGTCAAGACGAGTTTGGAAGCGCTACCGACTGCAATCGCGCCCCCATTGCGATCGGCGACGTTGCCACTGATGGTGGAGGTGCCATCGTCGCTCCAGGCAACACCGGTATATCGAATATCGACCGGGTTCGACAAGACTGATATGGCGCCACCATCCTGCGCCGCGTGATTAGAGGTGATTTCGCTACCACTCGATCGCACGGTGCTCGTGGTAGAGACGGCTCCGTAAAACGCCAGCGCTCCACCAGATGCAGAAGCGCTGTTATCGCGCACGATACTGTCGGTCAATACCAGATCGGTTCTATCCAGCCTCATCGCCCCACCGTCCACTGCGCGGCACGCCTCGACAACCACTTGGTTGAGATCGATACTGGGCATCGGCGAGCCGGCACGCTGCATATCGACACAACCACCCCAATCACCGCGGCCATGGGAGATCGTCAGCTGGCTGAGTTTCAGCGCCACTGCAACGGGAGCATCCCAGCTGGCCTTGATCACCGGGTTGTAAAACTTGTACGACACGTTCCAACGCACCCGCGTCAGGTCTCTTCCTGCGCCAACGATATCGGCGGAATGAGTAAACCAAAGCGGCCCGGAATCTGCCTCTCGCGTGTAGGGCGTGGCGTCGGTTCGGGTGAGGTTGTAGGTTTTTCTGTCCAACAGGATGCGATCAACATCCGGATTGATGTTGGCGGCCAAGACCGCTTCACGCAGCGAGCAATCCAATACCGTGCAGCCATTGGGTAAGGGATCGTCGCTTCGCGTAACGCGAATGTCTGCGGCAGTGCATAGCGACGACAATGTCAGCAAGCTCAAAGTGGCAAATAGACCGGTTCGGGTCACGGTGGATCTCGAATGTGTCCTGATGGACGGTGCTGTACCTAACGCCAATAGGGTTCAAGCGGGGCCAGCATTGCGGTGCGCTGCGTTTTTCCGCGCATGCAATGCGCGCTGCTGGTGAGGAATCGTCTGGCTATTGCCCGGACAGGTGGCCCACGTTTGGTGGCTTTCTCGTATTGACCATTGAGCACCCATCTGGAGTTGAACATGCACCTGTTGATTGGCGAACCCTGTGGCCGCGCGCCCGTGCGTAGTGTTCGTTGCTGGATGCTGCTGCTCGCATCGCTGGCATTGGCGCCTGCCGCCTTGCTCGCACAGAGCTATGGCGAACGCCAGGTGCTGCATGCGACCGCGCAGGGCGAGGGCTTTGCGGGCATGCAGTTTGGCGGCGCTGTCGCCATCGACGGCGACCTTGCGGTGGTGTCAGAGATACATCTGGGCGAGGCCACGCAGCTGCGCGGTTACCGGCGTATCGGCGGCAACTGGTTGCCAGCGCCGGAGCTGTCGAGACGACAGAGCGATGAAAGCGCGGCCGCCTTGGCGCTCAGCAATGGCAATCTGGTCTACTCGGTGACGCACATCCCGACGAACAACCGCATTGTGCGCGTGTTGCGCGCGACCGCAACGGGCTGGGTGCAGGACTTCTCGATGAGTTCCGGCGTGAGCGACCTGGGCGAGTCGGTCGCGATCGCGGGCCTGCGTGCCGTGGTCGGCTTTCCGGGCGCGTCCAGCAGCGCGGGCGTGGCCTACGTCCTGGAGGGCGAGGAAGACACCAGTGGCGGCAATGACTGGACGATTACCGAGACGCTGATACCGACTACACCGCAGGCTGGCGCGGAGTTTGGCCACAGCGTCGCCATTGTCTCTGGCGCCGTGGTGGTCGGTGCGGTCAGTGAGGATGTGAATTCCGGCGGCCTGCTGCAAAGCGCGGGCGCTGCTTACGTGTTCGAACTAACAACGCCTAACTGGAATCAAGTCAATCGCCTGGTCGCGCCCACGCCGCTGGCGAGCGGCCGCTTCGGCAACGCGGTCGCGATCAGCGGCCTCGATGAGGGCACACCCGACCGGCTGTTGGTCGCCTCGCGCGAAAACAACACCAGCGGGCGCGTGTATGCCTACCGTCGCGGAACCAGCAACTGGGTGTCGTCTTTTACGCTGAACCCACCGACCGTACAGGCTGGCCAGGAATTTGGTTCCCGCTTGAGCATGGATGGCGATCATGCGCTGATCGGCGCCTCTAGTTTTGATCTTGGTGGCAGCGATACCGGCGTCGTGTACGGCGCAGACTTCAACAGTGGATTCACCTCGGCCACGTTGCTGCAACGTACCGATCCATTGCAGGAAGTCGGAGCGGCTACCGGCTTTGCGGTAGCTATCGATCGCGATGGCCCCACTGCGCTGATCGGCGCGCCGCTGGCCGATGCTTACGGCAACAGCAATCAGGGCGTGGTGCTGATGAGCCAGGGCAGCGTCGGCACGCCGTTCCCGCTGCTGCAGCGCGTGTTCGACGTCGGCCAGGGCCTGAGCAATGCCTACTTCGGCAGCGCCGTGTCGGCCGACGGTGATGCGCTGCTCGTTGGCGCGCCGGGTGAATCAGTTGGCAATACGTCAAGTATCGGCGCGGCGTATCTGTTTCGCCGTGGCCCGGATGGACTTTTCGCACTCGAAACCCGCTGGCAGTCTCCGCAAGGCGGCGTAGCGGATTTCTTTGGTCATGCGGTGGCGATCAAGGGCGATCTGGCCCTGGTCGGCGCGCCGTACGTCGATCTCGGTGGCACCGACTCGGGCATGGTCTACGTCTACCGACGCACGGCCGGTGTCTGGAATATCGAGGCGCAGCTGTTTTCGCAATGCGCAAGCACAGGCCGCCGCGCCTTTGGTCGTCGCATCGCCTTTGACGGCACCCATGCCATGATCGGCGGCGTGTGCCCGCCGGTGAACGGCGGCGGGCCCACCAATGACGTTGGCGTGCAGATCGCGACCCGCCAGTCGAACGGCACCTGGACGTTTGGCCTCGACGTCTATTCCTCACGCATGAATGCCGGTGGCTGGGACAATGGCCTTGCCATCATCGGCAACCCGAATACGCGCGGCCCGCTGGATGATATCGAGGCTGGATTTGTTCGCACTTCGCTGTTTGATGGCAGCAACTGGGTAGGTAACGGTCCATCGGATAACGGCAGCAACACGCCCACTCCGCAGGGCTATGGTTATGGCCTGAGCGTCGACCAGGGCACGCTTGCGATCGCCAGCTATCGACCCAACACGCCGGTGATCGTGCGTCGGCGCAGCGGCAATATTTTCCTGCCGGAGACGAGCCTGGTGCCGAATGGCTTGAGCACCAGCGATCCGACGCAGGCGGTTGCCGTGCTGGGCGATCGCATCGCGATTGGCGCGCCAGTGCACACCGTCAGCGTCAACCAGCAAGGCGCGGCGTTTCTGTTCGAGCGACGTCAGGGTGTGTGGCAGCAGACGCAGCGTCTGCTCGCCAGCAATCCGCAGCAGCAGTCGTACTTCGCCAGCACCATGGTATTCGCGCCCGACGCGACGCTGTTCGTCGGCGCACCGGAGGAATCACCGTTGTTCCAGTTCGAGGGTGCGCTGTACGTCTACGCGCCGCCGCCGGACCTTATGTTTCGCGATGGGTTCGAGTGAGCGCTTTGACGATGCCCCCTGGCATCGTCAGCGAACGAGAACGCCCGGCCATGGATGGCCGGGCAACCTGTTTATCGGCGCGACGGCAGAGAACATCGACTTCGATCGCCAAGGTGCTGGGTTCTACTACGTCGAGCCACCGTTGTGGGTGGATGGCTTTGAATAAGTGCGCTGACGCAGCCGGATCAAGCCCGTTCGTCGGAACTTCTGCGGGAGCGTGGTGTACAGCGACTACGCTATGTCACCTCGAATGGTGCATCTAGTCACAGTTCGTCGACGCGATCATGAATGATGTCTGCGCGCGGCGCTGCTATGCAACGACCGCGTCATAGTCAGTCTTTACGATCTCGACTCACCCTCGCGGCAATGGTCGCCTGAGCCGACGGATTCGCGTTGTCTCCGGAGGGCGTAGCGAGGGGCGCCCGTAGCGGCGCCTGGTTTGTGTCGGCACGTGCCGACGCTGTCGCATCTAACCCGCGAGATTCGAGCAATGGAAGGTTCAGCTGACCACGATCAGGATGCTTGGTCCCTGCATGGCATTTTCGCGCAGGTGGCGCGGCGGTCCCCTGCATCCGTCGCCGTGCTGGCGGCTGATCCTGCAAATGATCGACCCTCGATCAGCTATTCGGCGCTGAATAGAGAATCCAATCAGCTCGCCCATCATCTGCGCAGCCTCGGCGTGGGTCGTGATGTACTGGTGGCGGTACACCTGGAGCGGTCGATTGAAATGATCGTAGCGGTGCTCGGCGTGCTGAAGGCCGGTGCTGCCTTTCTGCCGTTGGCTTCCGAGCAGCCTGATGCGCGGCTGTCATACATGCTTCGCGACGCAAACGCGCCAGTTCTGCTGACTACTGTTGCCATGGCGCGCCGACTTGGCAATCACGATGCACGCGTCGTGTGCATCGATCAGGAGCACGCGATCATTGCGCAGCAGCCGACCAGCGCGCTGGATGACACCACCCATCCGCACGATCTCGCCTATTGCATCTACACCTCGGGATCGACCGGACGCCCCAAGGGGGTTTTGATTACGCATGGCGGAATACCGGCGTTGATGCGCGCGCAATCGGCCTGGTTCGGCGTCAGCGCTTCCGACCGCATTCTGCAGTTTGCGTCGTTCGGGTTCGATGCATTTGTCGCGGATTTAACGATGGCATTCGCCAGCGGCGCTACCCTTGTGCTCAGAAGTGCTGTCGTTGGCGAGCGCCTGGTCAAGGACATGTGCCTCCACGGCATCACCATCGCGACCTTACCGCCCTCGCTGCTGGCTGCGATTGATCTGACGGCGGTGCGTACGCTGCGTTGCGTGATTTCCGCTGGCGAGGCCTGCCATCGGCGGCATACCCAATCGGTAGCCGCGGCTTGCGCGTTTTTCAACGCCTACGGTCCTACAGAAGCGACAGTATGGGCGACAGGCTATCGCTTTACCGGCGACGATGGCTCCGATCTACCCATTGGTGTTGCCGTCGAGGGCGTAGACGCGTATGTGCTCGACGAGACACTGTCGACAGTGCAACCCGGCGCAACCGGTGAACTATATCTTTCCGGTAATGGGCTCGCACGCGGTTATCTGCATCGCCCCGACCTGACTGCCGAAAGATTCATCCCCAATCCGTTCGGCTCCGCTGGAAGCCGCATGTACAGAACCGGGGATATCGTGCGCCGACTTGCCGACGGTCAGCTCGACTATCTGGGCAGGGTAGATCACCAACTCAAGCTGCGCGGATATCGCATCGAACTGGGCGAGATCGAGCAAACGCTGATGCGCTGTGCCGGGGTTGGCGAAGCTGTCGCGGTGGCGCGCAACGACACCGTCGGCGACAGTCATCTGGTTGCGTACCTCGTAGCCCTGCCCGGCGCTGCTCCCACCGCCGAAGAAATTCATGGCGAGCTGGAGCAGCAACTGCCCGACTACATGCTGCCATCGGCCTATGTATTTCTGGCGGCGTTACCGCTCAATGCAAATGGCAAGATTGATCGCGCTGAGTTGCCTGCACCCGCCGGTGGCCGCATGCGGGCCGCAATGGCGTATGTCGCGCCGCGCACCCGCACCGAAATGTTTCTGGCCGTGCTTTGGTGCGAGGTGTTGAAGCTCGACCGTGTAGGCATCGATGATGGCTTCCGCAGTTTGGGGGGTAGCTCGATACAGGCGATCAACATCGCGTTCCTTATCAGCCAGGCGGTGCCTGAGATCCAGCGGGTACCGCCGCTGCTCGGCAACGCATCGATCCGAGCGTACGCCATCGATCTGGATGGAGCCCATCGAGCCATCGCGACCGATGGTCGCGAAATCGAAAATCCCTCCGAACACACGCTCAGCACGTCCTACGCCCAGGACCAGGTCTGGTTCATGGAGGAAATGGACGAAGCCTGGCGCGCCTATCGCTGTCACGCGCGCCTGGATTTAGACGGCGGTCTCGACGTCGACTGTCTGCGGCGTGCCCTTGAACAACTTGTCGAACGCCATGAAATCCTGCGAACCGGGTTTCGCCAGAACAACGGGCGCAGTGAACGCCATGTCGCCGCTCGGATCGAGGTCACGCTGCCGATGATCGACCTGAGTGACTTCGATCCCGCGGCCCAGGAACAAGCACTCGATTCCTGCATCGCCGATGAGTTGAAGCATCGCTTTGATCTCTCGCGCCCGCCACTGGTCCGTTGGCTGCTGGTCCGACTTGCCGAAGACAGCCACGCGTTGATTCAAAGCGAACACCACAATGTGCATGATGGCCAGTCGTTCCGCATTTTGTTGCATGACCTGGCGGCGCTGTATTCGGCCGCGAAAAATGCAACCGTAGCCGCGTTGCCATGCATCGAAGCGCAATACGGCGACTTCTGCAGCGAGGAGCAACGCTGGCTTCGCTCCACTGACTTTGCCAATCAACTGGATCAATGGACTGAGAAAATCGCGCCCCTGGTGCGCGAATCTCGCCTGTTTTCGCGGCGCGCGGCCGATCAGGGCCGAAGTTTCCGTGGCGCGCAGGTGCGCCGCAAGCTATCCATCGACGTTTTCCAGCGTATAGGCGACAGCGCGGCTGAACTTGGCGTTTCGCGTTACGCCTTCATGCTCGCGGTGTTTGGCCTGCTGTGCGCCTCCTACTCGGGTCAAACACGGTTTCTGGTGGGTAGCGGTTTGGCCAATCGCAATGCCGCGCGCTATCGATGGGCGCTGGGCATGTTCGTCAACATGCTGCCGATTTCGATTGTGGTCGAGCGTGCGGATTCATTCGAAGCGCTGACGCAGTCGGTTGCCGGGCACGTCGATTTTGCCCTGTCGCGCAGCGGCGTTCCGCTCGCAGAAATCAGCAGGCGACTCGGTCTGATGCAACAACTGAAAGGCGAGGCACCTTTTGATGTGGCGTTTTCGTTTCACGATTCTCTGCCAGCACCCACACACTTCGGGGATGTGGCTCTGTGTGCATATGAGGCACTCGGCAACGGCTCCGCAAAATTCGATATGAATGTGGTCGCGATTCTCGGAAATGAAGCGGCCTCGGGATCGATGGAGCTGGTATTCGAATACGACAGTGATGTGTTCGACCATTCCAAGGTCGAAAGAATGGCAGCGCACTTTCTTCAGCTGGCGAGCGCGGTCGCAGCGAACCCGCACACACCGATCCGGGATGTGGCGCTGTTGAGCGAGGCGGAACGTCATCTGCAGTTGTCGACGTGGAACGCCACCGACAGCGCGTTTCCAGAGAACGACAGTATCCATGGGGTCTTCGAGCAACACGTGGCGTCCTCGCCGGATGCCATCGCCGTGGTGTTTGACGATGGACATCTGACTTACGCGCAACTCAACGTCCGCGCCAACCAACTCGCACACCATTTGCGTGCGCTCGGCTTGATGCCCGATGCCCTGGTCGCGATCTGCCTGCGGCGCTCGCCGGAAATGCTGATAGGACTGCTCGCGGTCTTGAAGGCGGGGGCGGCTTACCTGCCGCTTGACCCTGAGCAGCCTGCCTCGCGCCTGGCGCAGATGCTGCGCGAAAGCAGGCCCGTGTTGCTGCTGACGCAACAGCGATTCGTTGAGGTAATGGCGGTTCATGGCTTGGCCATCGTCAGTATCGACCAGGACTGGACCGCGACGGTTACGCGGCATCCGAGCACGAATCCGGTCCATGTTACGCAGGCGCAGCACTTGGCCTATTGCTTGTTTACGTCCGGATCCACCGGGACGCCCAAGGCCATAGCGATCACGCATCGCAATGTGCTGCGCCTGGTCAAGGGGATCAGCTACGCCAAGCTCGATCAGGACGAAGTGTTGCTGCAGGCCGCGCCACTCTCCTTCGATGCATCGACCTTTGAAATCTGGGGTGGCCTGCTCAATGGCGCATGTGTCGCGCTGGCACGCGGCGACAAGTACTCGCTGGAGGACCTTGCTGACGATATCGCACGGCATCATGTCACCACGCTGTGGCTGACGGCAGCACTGCTTGAACCACTCACTTCCGCGCATCTGCCGGCATTGCGTGGGGTCAGGCAATTGCTCGCAGGCGGCGATGTACTGCCAGTTTCTGCTGTACGTCGCCTGCTTGATACGCTTCCGGGGTGCCGATTGATCAATGGTTATGGCCCCACCGAAAGCACGACCTTTGCCGCGTGCTACCCGTTTCCGGACCGCTTCGACGCAGCATTTGCGCCGATCGGGCGACCGATTGCGAACACGCAGATCTATATTCTCGACATTGATCTGCGTCCGCTGCCGATCGGTGTGACCGGAGAAATTTTCATTGCCGGTGCCGGTTTGGCCCGGGGCTACCTGAATCGCCCCGACTTGACCGCGGAGCGGTTCGTTCCCGATCCCTTCGGCGCACCTGGTGGCCGGATGTATCGGTCCGGTGATCTCGGTCGTTATGACACGCAGGGCAATATCGAGTTCCTGGGCCGTATTGACGATCAGGTGAAGATTCGCGGATATCGCATCGAGCCCGCCGAAGTCACCAGGTTGCTCAGATCTTGCTCCGGCGTACGTGACGCCCAGGTGCTGGCAATTGATGACCCTGCAGATGGCATAGTCGACGAAAAGCGCCTGGTCGCTTACGTGGTAATGGACGAAGATGCTGCCGCCCCTGACGAGGACGGTTTACGCGCCGAACTACGCGAGCATCTGCCGGACTACATGCTGCCGACGAGTTACGTGTACTTGCGCGAGCTTCCGCTGAACGCCAATGGGAAAGTGGACCGGAGGCTGCTGCCCTGCCCGACCGAGACCAGGCGGTCCGCGCTTCGGCAATCTCTTCCGGTTTCCAGCGCTCAGAGTCAAATCGCCCGGCAGATCGTCGCGATGATGCAGAGCATACGGCCCGGCGCCGAGATTGCCGCACACGAGGATTTTTTTGACGCGGGTTTTCATTCGATCGATCTGATGCGGTTGATCGCCAAATGCCGCTCTACGTTTGGCATTCGGCTGAGCATGGCCGAGACCGTGGACGCACTGACCGCAACGGATCTGGCGGATATTGTCGAACGCCGCAGCTGCGGGCTGACGGTCGAGGGTTAGCGCATGCCATCTGCCGTCCATTCGCTCCTGGAGTCATGCGCACGACACAGCGACTCTGCATTTTCCTTCGCGCCATTTCCGCTGAGTCGGCAAACGCGGCAGCAATTGCTGCCCATGATGAGTCATCGGACGACGCCGTTTTCCGTCAAAAGCCGGGAAGAGCATTTGCGCCGCCGAATGATCGAGTTCGACAGTGGACGTGCTTGTGCCTCGAGTCTGCTTCGTTCGTTGGGTTGTACGGATGCAGTGGTCGGTGTTGCCGGGAATCGTGCGCCAATCTGGCCCAAGGGCTTCGTCGGATCAATCACGCACACGGATCGATGGCTTGCGGTCGCAGTCGCCCGGTGCGCAGACGTTCGCAGTCTGGGGATCGATGTGGAAACACTGATTGCCGGCAGTGCTGTCGACGAAATTGCTTTGACTTGTCTGAATGAGCAGGAACTTTCCATAGCGGCTCAAATCGGCATGAGTCGCGCATCGTTCGTCACTGTTTGTTTTTCAGCCAAGGAATCGCTCTACAAGTGCCTTCACCCCCTGGTGCAAAAGTACTTTGATTTTCACGATGCGGAAGTAGTGCACGTGAACCGCGGCACCGGTCGCCTGCACATTCAGCTGCGCCGTGATTTATCCGAGGAATTTCATACTGGCGTTTCGATGTCCGGCACATTTCGTCGGGCCGGCGCCGAGGTATTCACTTCGTTCGAATTGTCGTCGACGCAACAAGGGGCCACATGAACGTTTTGGCCTCACTGCGACAGATGCCGGGCAGCGCACTCCGGTTGGTCGGCGTACGGGCATTGAGTTCTCTCGGCTCGGCGACGACGTCGTTTGCGCTGAACGTGTGGGTCTATCAGCAGACTGGTTCGTATTCGATCTTTGCGACGCTTGCGATCGTTACTGCCTTGCCCGGCCTGTTGTTTGCACCCATTGCCGGCGCAATCGTGGATCGGTACTCGCGGCAGCGATTGCTGATCCTGTGTGACGCATTTGCGGCGCTGACGATTCTCGTGGTGTTGCTGGCCAGCATGTTTTCTCTGTTGACGATTTGGATCGTTGGCGGTGCGAGCGTCGTGCTGGCCTTGTTGCGCACACTGGCCTGGCCGGCCAGTGCCGCCGCTGTCAGTCAACTCACCACACCTGAGCAAAGGCCGCGCATCAATGGCGTGAACGAAACGTTGGAAGGCGTCGTCGTAGTCGCGAGCCCGGCGCTCGGTGTGATGCTGTTCGAAATGGTGGGTATTCCCGGCGTCGCCATCGCTGACGTCGTCTCGTATCTGGTATGCATGGCGGTCGTGGCGTCGATTGTGTTCGCCGATGACGACAAGGCGCGCGCCGCAGCCGAATCACAGGAATCGGGGTTTTCGAAACTGTGGGTGGACTGCACGTTCGGATTTCGCTGGATTTTTGCACATCGCGATCTGACGCGATTGTTGCTGTTCCTGGCAACGATCAACCTTGCTTGCTCGGTGTTCGTTGTCGCCTATACGCCCTATATCCTCTCGTTTTCCTCGCCTTCGATGCTGGCGGTCTGCCTTGTGTGCGGAGGCGCGGGCACCATCGTGGGTGGCGCCGCGTTCACTGCCAGTGGCGGTTTACGCCGCTCCGAAACCGGTGTGCTGATCGGTGCTATGACGCTGGGGGCCGCCATGGCGCTGTTCGGTATTTCCAGAACATCATCGGTGTTGTTCATTGCTGCCTTTTTCTACGGTGCGGCTCTGCCGCTGATCAATGCTTCCAGTCAAACGATCTGGCAGTCGCGTGTTCCGATTGACCTGCAAGGCCGGGTGTTTTCCGTACGCCGAATGATTGCCTGGGGTCTGAACCCGATCTCGGTACTGCTTTCGATTCCATTGGTCACCACGGTGTTCGAGCCCGCGCTCCACCTTGGCGGTGGCAACTGGAATCTTGCGCAGCTTTGGGGCAGTGGTCCACCCGGCGCGATCGGGTTGATGCTCAGCCTGGGCGGCATCGGCTGTCTGGGTGTAGCGACTTACCTGCTTCATTGCGACGGATTGCGTATCGAAACCGGTGCCGCCATACCGGCATCAAGCGAAATTCCACTTACTGTCTGATGGGAGAAAGCGATGAATACCGAGCAATACCTCGTCTTATGCAATCACGAACATCAGTATTCGATTTGGTCGGCACAGCTGCCAATTCCGCGCGGTTGGGCGGCTCCCGGCAAACGTGGCAGCAAGGAAGAATGCCTGGCTTACATCCGTGAGGTATGGACCGACATGCGACCTGCGAGTCTGGTCATGTCTTCACCGAAAAACTCATAGCACGTTAAAAGACGGCCCTGCGGTTCGGGCCGACGCGGAGGCATTGTGGACCTTGAACAACGAACCGGATCGACACCGCTGAGCCGTGCGCAGGAGGCGCTGTGGTTCCTGTATGAATTCGCGCCACAGTCGCCGCTCTACAACATGGGGGTGGCGCTGCAGTGCCAGGGCAGGCTGGAAGTCGAGTGTTTGTGTGCGGCCCTCAACGAAATCGCGCGCAGACACCAGTCGTTGTCGTCGGTCTTCCATGAGCACAACGATGGCACCGTCGTTCAGCGTCTGCGGTCGAACGCGCAGATCGGGTTTTCGCTGGTCGAGGCAGGCGATCCCGACCAGCGCATCTTGAAGCTGCTTGCCCAGGAGTTGATTTCCCAGCCGTTCGACCTGCGGCAGCAGCTTCCGCTGCGGGCAGCGTTGCTGCGGACCACCACGAATGACGTCCTGGTGCTGACCCTGCATCATCTGATTTCCGATGCCACTTCAATACAGAATATTTTGCGCGAGTTGGCTCTGGTCTATGCCGATGGCGTCACGGCGTTCGCAAGACCGGCGCGGCAATATGCGGAGTACATAGCGTTCGAACGATCCTGCGAGCATTCGCCGCAATGGGTCGAGGCTCAGCGATATTGGTTGCAGCAACTGGAGTCGGCGCCAAGGGTTTTCGAACTGCCGACGCAACATGCGCGGCCGAAGGTTCGAGACTTTACCGGTGCGACCTTCTCCGAGGCGGTGCCTGACGCCAGCGCACAGCAGTTGCGATGCTTCGCGCGCGCGCGCCGACTGACTCCGGCAACGGTTCTGCTTGCGGCATATCAATGCCAGTTGCACCGCTATAGCGGCCAGACAGACTTCGTGATCGGTATGCCGGTATCCACGCGGACGACGGAAGGCAGCAACGAGATGGTTGGCCTATTCGTCAATACCGTCGCCCTCCGCACTCAAATCCAGGCGGGGTGCAGGTTCACCGACCTGCTGAATGATGCCCGCGCGTCCCTGCTTGGGGCCTTGGACCATCAGGGCTATCCCTTTTCGCGGCTGGTGACCGATCTGAACATTGCGCGCGACCTGAGCCGAGAACCGCTGGCGCAGGTCTCCTTCAATTACGTCAAAGCGACGCAACCGATTGAACGATTCGGAACCTTGAGCTGCACCTTGCTTGACTTGGAGACTGCCTTTGCCAAGAACGATTTCTCGTTCCAGTTCATCGATAGTGGCAATGCGATGCGCTGTGTTGTTGTGTATGACAGCCGCCTGTTCGAGCGTTGGTTCGTAGAGGCCTGGTACCACAACTTCCTGATCCTGCTGGAAGCGGTGTGTGCCGATCCGGACATGCGTCTCGCCGACGTTCCGCTGATCTCACCGTTGGAACGGGAATTGGTCCTGCATGCGTGGAACGCAACCGGAGTCGAATTTCCTCGTGAGCTGTGTGTGCATGAACTGTTCGAGCAGCAGGTGGCGGAAAATCCCGATGCTCCGGCATTGAAGTACGCCGACCAGCAACTTAGTTACGCACAGCTCAATCAGCGCGCAGACCGACTCGCTGATCGACTGCTGGCGCAGGGCGTCGTTCCAGACACCCTGATCGCAGTGTGCATGCCGCGCTCACTGGATCTGGCGATCAGCCTTCTGGCCATCATGAAAGCGGGCGCCGGTTACTTGCCGCTGGATCCCGAGCTACCGGCTGCGAGGATGGCGCATATGCTGTGTGACGCAGCACCCATGCTGATGCTGACCCAAAAAGAGTGTCGCTATCCGATAGCAGATTTTCATGGCACACGCATTCAACTCCACAACTGCGCAATGTCCGACTCGCCGGCGATCAAGCATGCATCGCCAGCGACAACATCACAGAATCTCGCGTATTGCCTGTATACCTCGGGATCGACCGGATTACCCAAGGGCGTTGCGATGTCGCATCAAGCCGTGATGGCACGCTTGCACTGGATGCAGGCAACCTATCGACTGGGCCCCGGCGATCGGGTGTTGCAGAAAACCGCCTTGGGTTTTGACGTTTCGGTGTGGGAATACTTCTGGACGCTGGGAACCGGCGCCTGCCTGTGCATACCCGAAGACGATGACGTACGCGACGTTGATCGCCTCGTCGCGCGCCTAGTCGACGAACAAATTACCTTCGCGCACTTCACGCCCTCGGTGCTGGCGGAGGTTTTGGAGCACCGCGATTTCGTGCGCAACAGTTTACGTTTTATGGTGAGTGGCGGAGAAGCCTTGCCGGTGCCGCTTTTCGAAAAGGCCATGCAGGCGATGTCTGGACGCTTTCACAATCGCTATGGGCCTACCGAGGCGGCAATCAACGCCAGCTGCTGGAAGCCCGATCATCATGGACACTCGGCTACGTCGATTGGCCGTCCGCTCGCCAACACCCGGATGTGCCTTCTCGACGCGCATCTCAACCCGGTACCCATCGGTGTCACCGGTGAGATCCACATCGCGGGTGAAGGTCTGGCGCGCGGGTATCGCAATCGCGCTGACCTCACTGCCGAGAGGTTCATTCCCGATCCATTCGGCGCGCCCGGCAGTCGCATGTATCGAACTGGCGACTTGGGTCGCCACCGATCGGACGGCAATATCGAGTTTCTCGGGCGCGTCGATCATCAGATCAAGGTACGCGGCTATCGCATCGAATCGGGCGAAATCGAAAACGCACTGCGAAAATGCTGCGGTGTGCAGGACGCCGTGGTGCTGGCAGACGGCGATCTAGCCGATCGACACCTCGTCGCCTATATCGTGATGCACGATGCGATGGTGCCGCCCTCCAACCAAGTTCTGCGTACCGAGCTGAGTGCGAATTTGCCCAGCTACATGGTGCCGGCGATCTATCGGTTTCTTCCGAAGCTGCCTTTGAATGCCAATGGCAAGATCGATCGCGCCATTTTGATGACCACTCGTACCGAGATCGTGGCGGAAACGCACTGCACTGAGCCGCGCGACGCGACAGAAGTTTTACTCGCTGCTATCTGGAAAGAAGTGCTGAAGGTCGAGTGCGTCGGCGTGCACGACAATTTCTTCGCATTGGGCGGGCATTCACTACTGGTCACGCGCGTGGTGTCGCGAGTACGGATCGCCACGCAACGAGAGATCAACGTACGCGATGTGTTTCTCTCGCCGACAATCTCCGAGCTGGCACAGCGATTGAGAAGCGGTGAGAAAGCGCCCATCGCACGCGCTGCCATCGTCCCGCGTCCTCGCCCGGTCCGGGCAGGCGCCGTTTCAGAAATCTGACGAGAAGAAGACTGTCATGTCCGCCACTGTTGAGACTTCGATTTTTGAAGCACCCCGTGTTTCCCGGGCGCCGACCTCTTTTGCACAGCAGCGTTTGTGGTTTCTCGATCAATACGAACCGAACACCGCGCTCTACAACATCGCGATGGCTTGGCGGATCATCGGGGACATCGACCATGCGGTGTTGAAAAAGAGCATCAACGAAATAGTGCGACGCCACGAAGTACTACGCACCAACTTTGCGCTGGACGGCCAAGCGCCGGTACAGATCATCGCTGAGCGCAGGGAAATACATCTGGCAATGCTCGACCTGTCGGCAGCGCCGGACGCTGAATCCCGGATGTTGCAGCATGTCGAACACGAAGCGGAGATGCCGTTCGATCTAGGGCATGGGCCGTTGCTCCGCGCTGGGTTGGTCAGGCTGGGCACGCGCGAGCATGTATTGCTATTGACGCTGCATCACATCGTCTCCGACGGCTGGTCGAACAGCATTTTGCTGCGCGAGCTCTCCATGCTCTTCGAGGCGTTCAGCGCAAATCGGTGCACGCCGCTGATCGAGCTGCCGGTTCAATACGCCGACTTCGCGATTTGGCAGCGCGAATGGTTACGCGAGGAAGAGTTGCAGAAGCAGCTGAACTACTGGCGAAATGCATTGGCGGGCGCGCCGCCGGCGCTGGATCTTCCAACTGATCGTCCGCGTCCCACTGCAGTGACGCACTCGGGCGCGAACCTGTCCGTCGACCTGCCGGCGAAACTCTGCGACGGCCTGCGTGCGCTTTGCCTGCGCTCCGGCACCACGACGTTCATGGGACTCGCGGCCGCGTTCAATGTCTTGCTGTGGCGACTTAGCGGACAGGATGATCTCTGCATCGGGGTTCCCGTCGCCAATCGCCATCATGCCGAAATCGAGGGCTTGATCGGATTCTTCGTGAATACCCTGGTTTTACGTACGAAGTTGACACCCACCCAGTCCTTTGATTCCGTGCTCGAACAGATACGCAGTTCGATGCTCGACGCTGATGCGCATCAGGATCTGCCATTCGAGAAACTGGTGGAGGAACTCCGGCCCGGGCGGAATACGGGTCGCACCCCGATATTTCAGGTGGCGCTGGTATTCAATCACGCCAGTGGCGAGCACTTGCAGTTTCCCGGGCTTGCGGTGCAGCCATTGGAGATCGACGCGCGCGTTGCCAAGTTTGAATTGACCTTGGGCGTAACCGAGCGCGCTGGACGACTCAGCGCGACGTTCTGCTACAACACCGATCTGTTCGATCGCAGCACGGTCATGCGAATGGCAGGGTACTTCATCACGCTGCTGGATGCGGCGCTGGCCAATCCGCAGACCCGAATTGATTCGTTGCCGCTGCTGGATGCGGCAGAGCGCCGTCAATTGCTGCATGCGTGGAATGATACCGAGCAAGCGTTCTCCGACCAGCTCTGCATTCATCAGCTGTTCGAACGCAACGTGCGTGCAGCACCGAATGCGCCTGCGGTGATCTTTGAAGACCAGCAACTGAATTACGCCCAGCTCAATCGCTGCGCCAATCAACTGGCCCATGGTTTATGCGCTCAGGGAGTGAAGCCGGGAGACCTGGTTGCGATCTGCGTCGAACGCTCGTTGCAGATGGCGATCGGGGTCATGGGCATTCTCAAATCAGGCGGCGCCTACGTGCCCTTTGACCCGGCCTGGCCTGAGGAGCGGAAGGAACGGCTTCTGCGTGCGCTGGACGCCACCGTCGTAGTAACAACACAACAGCATTTGCAACAAATGCGCGCGGTTGTCGGCAAGGTGGAATCCGTACAGCGGCTGTTTTGTCTGGACGGAAGTCCAGAGATTATGGAAGTTCAAGCCGGAATGCAGGGCAGCTCCAATGTGCAGCCCTGTCCGGTGCACTGGCCCCTCATCGAAGTCGAGCACTACAACAATCCCGACATAGCTGTTTCTGCAACGGATCCAGCCTACGTGATTTTTACCTCAGGCTCCACCGGCGAACCCAAAGGCGTGATGATGTCCCATCAGCCGGTGGTCAATCTGATTGAATGGGTCAACCGGCACCATCAAGTGACCCAGCGCGATCGATTGCTGTTCGTGACTTCGTTGTGCTTCGATCTTTCAGTCTACGATCTTTTCGGGATACTGGCGGCCGGCGCTGTCGTCGATATCGCGCCCGAGAATGTGCTCCAGGACCCCCATGAGTTCTCCAGATATCTGTCGGACCGACCTGTCACATTCTGGGATTCGGCACCAGCATCGCTGCGCTTTCTGACGCAGTTTTTCGGCGATCAGGCCGACAGTGTTGCGGCTCGGACGCTGCGTCTCGTGTTCCTCAGCGGCGTCTGGATTCCGCTCGATATGCCCGCGCAGATTGGCCGCCTGTTTCCCCAGGCTCAGGTGATTGCGCTCGGCGGTGCCACCGAGGCGGCGATCTGGTCCAATTTCCACCCGATCGATGCTGTTGCACCGCATTGGCGCAGCATTCCTTACGGGAAGCCGATCCAGAACACGCGCTATTACATACTCGACCGTCGATTGGAACCTGTGCCGATTGGCGTCGCCGGGGATTTATATATCGGTGGCGTATGTCTCGCTTCCGGCTATTTTGGTGATCCTGTGTTGACTGCTCAGAAGTTTCTGCCTGACGTGCACGATGAACGCCCCGACTGCAGGATGTACCGAACCGGTGACAATGCAAGATTCTTCGCCGACGGCAACATCGAATTTCTGGGGCGCAGTGATCAGCAGGTCAAGATTCGCGGCTACCGTATCGAACTCGGGGAAATTGAAAGCACCCTTGAGCGCCACTCGGCGGTTCGCGCGGCCGTGGTCACCGCACACAGAAACGGTTCCGACGACCAAAGGCTCGTCGCCTATGTGGTGGGGGCGCACGCCACCGCGCCATCGGCCAGCGATCTGCGCGCCTACCTCAAACTGACATTGCCGGACTACTTCTTACCGTCGGCCTACGTTTTTCTCGACGCGCTGCCCTTGAACAGCAGTGGCAAGGTCGATCGCAGGAAGCTGCCGGAGCCGGATACGGCGCGCGCCGATCTTGGCAGGGTGTATGTAGCGCCGCGCACACCCATCGAAGCCCTGCTGGCTGATATCTGGGGCGAGGTGCTCAAGCTGGATCGTGTCAGCATCCACGACAACTTTTTCGAACTGGGTGGATACTCAATGAGCATCGTCCAGGTCGCCTTTCTGTTGCGCGAGCGCCATGGGTCCACACTCACGGTCAGGGATTTGTTTGGTGCGCGTGATCTGGAGGAGCTGGCGCAGCGGATCGCGCAATGCGGGTCTGGGTTGACGGATGTGAGTATGGGCCGGGGCGCGCCGCGCCCCACGTCTGCAGCGATGTCCGTCAGCCGGGGGCCGCAGAGCTACCTGGCCAGTCACCGCGTCGCCGATGAGGTCCTCTGGTGCCACAAGCACTCCGGCCTGACCCGGGCATGGTTTCAGTATCAATTCACCATCCACAGCCATCGCGACTGGCGGCTTGAAGAGATTCGTGCCGCGTTGCGTGCCGTGGTGGACCGGCATCCGGTGCTGACAACGCGCTTCTCTCTGGAGGGAGAGGCCGTGTGGATGCATGAGGGCGGTTTCGACGATCTGGAATTCTCGGCGATCGGGGCTGGCGCCGATTCATTGGACGCTGCGCGCGAGTACTTGCTGAAGGCCGAGCGAACACCCTTCGATCGTGTCCGCGGCCCGTTGACCCGATTCAAGTGGATTCCGTTGCGAAGTGGCGGCAGCGTGTTGTTCGCTCAGATCGATCATGTTTTGTTCGATCTGCAATCCCAGGCCATTTTGTTGTCGGATTTTGCAGCGGCGTTGCGGTCCAACGGCCGGATTGAGCAAGGCCAGCACGACGCACCCGCACCGCTGTATTCGGATTACTGCCGCTGGCATCGCTCGGTACTGACCGACGATCGCCTGGCGCAGCTGCAAGGCTATTGGAGAAAACAATTCATGGCGCCGATGGCATCGCCTGATGCCCTGTTCGGGGTACCCGACAGCGACTCGACGTTGCCAAAGTGGCAACAGAATCGCCGGGTTTTCGACTCGGAGCAATCGGCTCAGATCAACGCGGTCTGCAGCGAACTTGGCGTAACTCCGCTGGTATTCTTCATGGGGGTTTTTCGATGGTGGGCATTGCATCAGCGTCATGTCGGTGTATGCGACATGGAAACCGATGTGCTGGGACGCCTGCGTTACGAGGTCAATCGCACCATCGGATTTTTCTCGAACAATCTGTTGCTCAGATTCGTCAGCCATGAGGGGATGACGCTGCGCGAAGTCATCGAAGACACGTCGGGTGTGTTTGCCGACGCCATGGCGCACCAGGAACTTCCGTTCTTCGTGCTCAAGCAGATTGCCAATCCGGCACTCGACGACAGAAACTATCACTGGCCAATAAAATTCAGCCAACAAACCAGTCTGATCGACAACAGTGCTCAGGCCGCAGCGGTGGAAGAATTTCGCACCGTGCAACTGGGCATCGCCGGCGGAGGTGCGCATCCGCTGTGTATTTATCTGACCGGCAATCCGAGTGGCTGGATTGTTGATTGCGCGCACGACTCGACCAGGGTGTCGCGCCAGACTGTCGCTGGATTGGTCCAATCATGGGTGGAAATTTTGAGCACCTTCCAATCGTAATCTCTATTCGTTCTGGAACACCGAATCGACGGCATTGCGCGCATTCACGCGATGCCGCCCGGCAGACAATGTGGTGCAATGCTATCCGCGCCCCGCGCCTCTGCAACGTCACGCCCAGCGATGTTCGGTGGTTGCGTGGTCGCCGTACTGCTGTTTGCACGCCGGCACCAGGGACTTTGCCGTCCATAGAGATTCCATTACAACTTTGTCGTATGAGCAGGCCGTTTCTCGATTGAGTAGCTGCGCCCATCCCGGACCGGGTTGGCGCTTGCCTCTACTTTCGCCGAGAGACCGCTATGAACCAGTCCGTATTGCCACTCGCCTTGATTGCGTTGCCGCTGGTGCTGGCGGCTCTGACCCTGCCATCCGAATCCGCAGGCGCCGTGCGCAGGGGCGGCGGTCCATCGTTGCCGACGGCATTCAGTGCGCAGGGGTTCCGCAGCCTGCAGCCCATGCCGCCGATCGAGCATCCACAGGATTCCGCTGGCAGCTTCGCCGCAATTTCCGCGCGCTTCGGCGCGGCAATCGCGATCGACGGCGATATAGCAGTGATCGGCTCGCCACATATGGATGGTGCGGCGGGGGCGAATCAGGGTGCCGCGTATGTGTACCGGGGCCACCCGGGCCACTGGGAACATCTGGCAACGCTGACGCCCAGCGATGCGGAGGCGCACACCTTGTTCGGCAATTCCGTGGCGATCTCCGGCAGCACGATTCTGGTCGGCTCGATCTGGGACACGATCGACGATCGTGCACGTGCGGGCTCGGTGTACGTGTTCACCGGCAGCAACGACAACTGGACTCAGGTGCAGAAAATATCGGCACCCGGCACGCTGGACAATGTGTTCTTCGGTGCGTCATTGGCCCTGCAGGGCGATACCACGGTGATCGGCGCATTTGCCGCTGCACTTTCGTCCGTGCGCACCGGCGCGGTCTATGCGTACCAGCGCAATGGCGGCACCTTCATTGATGCTGGCGTGATCGCGCCGCCAATCAATCAGGACACGCAATACTTCGGCTATGCGCTGGCCATGAATGCCGATCGCATGGTCATCGGTGCGCCCATGCTCGATAGCTTCAATCCGGCCGATGACGACGGTGGCGCTTTCCTCTACCAGCGGCAGGGCATGAGCTGGACGCTGCGCCAAAGCTTGAACAGCCCGAGCGATGCCGGAGATCGATACGGAACGACGGTCGCCATCGACAGCGATCATGTCGTGGTGGCAGCACCTTATAGCGCAGGACCCTTCGACCAGGATGCAGGCAGGGTCAACATCTATCATCTCGATGAGTCTTCTGCGCAGTTCATGCAGACACTCGTCAGCAGCGACCCGGGCAGCTATTTCGGCCAGGGAATGGCCGTCGATGGCGCCTCGTTATGGATTGGCCAGCCCAGCCTCAACGGCACGCAGCGGCTGTATCGATATCAACTGGGCCTGGGGTCCTTCGTCTGGAGCCTTGCGCAGACGCTGCTGCCGCCGTCCATGGGCTGGGATGGAAATTTCGGTCAGACGATCGCCTTCTCGCCACGCGGGTTGCTGGTCGGCGCCCCTGATGCGCTCAGCCCGTTCACGCCGAACCAGCCGGGACGCGTGCATGCCTATCGGCGCATGACGCGGATCACCACGGTCAGCTCTCCGGGCGGGCAGGTCTTGCCATCCGGTCAGATAGAAATGCCGGCTGGTGAGCCGTTTTCGATGCACGCGATACCGGCACCGGGTTACCGCGTCATCGATTTCCGCGGCTGCGGTGGCGTGCGCAACAGCAACCAACTGATGATCGCTCTGCTGCGCGACGACTGCACCGTCAACGCCGAATTTTTCAACACGGCACCGACGATCGGCGCGATCAGCGCCAGCGATACGTCGGTCGATCAGGGCGGCACGACCACACTTTCGATCACCGCCAGCGATGACAATGATGCCGCCGCGCTGCTGACCTATGCCTTCGACTGCAATGGCGACGGCAGTTTCGAAACCGGTCCGCGGTCGTCGAACAGTACCGAGTGCAGCATGCAAAACGCCGGCACGTTCACGCTGTCGGGCCGGGTGAACGATCGAGCCGGCGCCTTCGCCACCGCCAACGTCACCATCGAAGTCGCCGATCTGAGTCCACGGATCACCACGTTCAATACACCTGGCAGCGTCGACGAGGATGTGCCTTACGGCGTCAGCTTCGACGGCGAAACGCCGGTCGATGGCCGCCAGATCGCACGATACGAAGTGGACTGCGATTACTTCGCGCCGGACTTCGACATCCAGCACGTTTCCGCCAGCGCTGGCGGCGTGATCTGTCTCGGGCAAGTCACCGGCGGTCCGCATATCGCTGCGGTGCGCGCAGTTGATAACACCGGGGCGGTCAGCAACGTCAGCAGTGCCAGCGTGCAGATCAACCCGATCAACGATGCGCCGACACTGACCATCAGCGGCAATATCGACGAGGGCGTGGGCGCTTTCGGTGGACGCAGTCGCGCCGGCTTCATTACCGGCATCAGCTTCGGTCCGCCGGATGAGGCATCGCAGACGGTGCTCCAGTATGTCGTCACCGAAATCGACGACGCGAACGATATCGTCAGTAACCTCTCGGCTGATGCCACCGGTTCGCTGAACTACACCATGACCGGCGCGCCCGGATTAGCGCTCATCCAGATTTCCGTGATCGATTCCGGCGGCACACCGGGCCAGCCGGTGTCGGCTGCGGTCGAATTTCAGATCAGCAACGAATACGGCACCGATCTGCGCCTGAGCATGGACGACGGCATCAGTGGCGCCGCGCCGGGCGACACCATCGTCTACAGCATCGTCGTGACCAATGCGGGCCCGAACCGCGCGATGCTCGCGGCATTGATCAATCCGGTACCGACGGGGCTGATACAGGCGAGCTGGTTCTGCACGGCCATCGCGAATTCCAGTTGCGACCAGCATCCCTTCGGCACCGGCGGCATCGATGTGCGCCCGATCATGCAGCCGGGCGCTGTGCTTGAGTTCGCATTCACCGCCACTGTCGAAGCCCAGGCCGGTGCCTTCATCATCAACACCGCCAGCATCACGCCGCCGGACGGTATGGGCGACTCTGCACCCGTCGACAACGTCGCCACCGACACCAATGCCGTGTTGACCGAAGGCATATTCAGTGATGGCTTCGAGAACGTCAGCGCAACGATGATGGAGGTATTGCGCTAGGGTACCTCTGAACAAGTCCGGACCCGCGATAGCCCCCTGAGTCAGGGGGCGAAAAACCGCAGGTTTTTGGGGGTGTGGTAAGCACTAAGCTGTAGAGCGAAGTCGAGGTGGGGACTTATTCAGAACTTCCTCGTCAGTCGCCCCCAGGACTGTTGCAAGGCCCGATCGCCGCGGAAAAATACGATTCCTGATTGGCCCTGAAGCCAGGGCCCAAGGTAATGCGGGTCGCCGCGAACAGACCCTCTCCACCGCCGCTGAGCACGCGATGTGCAGCGCTGGGTGTGATGGTGTTGGCCTGACGGTGCACTACGGTGCCGGCACCGATCACATCCGATGGCGCCTGCGCACTGATGCAGGCGGCGGGGCAGTTGGCGGCGACACGATCTTCGCCATCCGACCAGATCGGTGCGCCTCCGTTGCAATAGGCCGCGATTCTGTTCTGGCGGTTGTAGTCGCTGCTCGATGGATCGCCATCGCCCACCAGAAACCCGTCGCTGGCGAACGAAGCTATGCCGTCGTGCGGTCGCGCCACCTCGAAGTGCAGATGCGGCCCGCCGGCAAATCCGATCCGGCCCTGAATCCCCAGCGCCTCGCCCGACGCGACGAAATCGTTGAGTTGGTGGCCGTTAGCGGCAACGCTGCCGGTGTTCATATGGGAATACTTGGTCCACTCCCCGTTGGGATGTTCGATCCAGACGTAGTTGTTTCGACAACCGGAATTGCAGCTGATATCGCTGCGCTCGCAGCACTGGGTCGGGGGCAGCGCGCCACACGGATCGGGGTTGATACCGGTCGCAGCTGGACACCAGAGCGTGTTGTCGTCCTCGATGATGCGCAGCCAACCGGGTGCCGCTGCGACGATGACGTAGGGGCCTCCACCGAGCCCGCCCAGATCGATGCGATTGAGTGCGGAGGGATGATTGGTATGGTCATTGATGGCGCGCACCTCAGTGGCGTTGGCGTAAGGCAGGCGATAGCGCCCCAGCGACACCGGCAGCGTATCGGCCTGCGCCCACACGACCGACGACTCGGCAAGACTCCAGATCAGCAGGCCGATGACTGCAACGCGTGTCATGGCTGCACCAGATCATCGGCACCTTGCTGACTGTGCAGCGTCTGGATTTCGCGCTGCATGGCGATCAGATGCAGGGTGAGTTCTTCGATCTTTCGCATCAGCATTGCCTGCGACTGTCCGATCGGCAGACCGTCGCTGGCGATTGCCGCTGCCGAGGGGACGTCGGGCAGGTGGCCATGCGCGGCGATATGCGCGGCGACTTCTTCCAGCGGTGCCAGCCGATAGCCGGGTTCAAATACATAATCGGACCAGCCCGACTCGACCACGATCTCCTTGCTGCGGATACTGCCGTTGACCGAAAGCGCGTAACTGTTGTCCAGAGTTTCGGTACCGATGCCGATACTCTGGGAACCGCGGTCCAGCACCAGCAGATTGGAGGCAGCGCCGTTGTTGATCGTGCCGACATAAAGACGATTGAGCGCGCCGTCCCATTGCAGGAATGCGCCGCCATCGTAGGCGCCGCCACTGCGTTCAACCAACTCGATGCGCGCTGCGGCGGCAGAGTTGTCGGTGTTGTCGTCACGGATCTGCACGACTGGGTCATCGGCCTGCACCACCAGTGCTCGATCTGGTGCCGTGGTGCCGACACCCAGGCGATTGACGATGCCGACATCGCCATTGATCTGCATCCAGTTGGTGTAGGCGTCGGTACCGAGATTCCAGGTGCCGATCTGCAGCGCGTCGCCTTCGGCCACCGCGATATCACCTTCCGCACCGGTCGCATTGGCGAGCAACAAAGCCGGTCCCGTCGCGCCCGCATCATTGATGTACAGCGTGGCCTCTGCTGCTGTCGAGTTGATACTGATCGAGTCGCGCGTGGTGAATGCAGTGCTCGCCGTTGGCGTGCTCCACACCACAGGCTGATGCGCGGCCGCGTCGGCAGCATGCGCCGCCAGAGCCGCCGAACCATTGTCATCGACCTGACAGGCGGGCGCGCCGGTAATGGAAATGGCGCGAATACTGCTGCCGACAGCACAGGACTGCGCTACCCGTCGCTGCACTTGGGCCGGATCGATCTCGATCGCGGTGATGCTGCCTGCGGGCACGAACTGCGCGTTGATCGCGTACGGCGTCGGCGCCACACGCTGACGCGGAGATAGTGGTGTGTACGCATCCAGCGACGCACCTGGGCGCAGACCGATCTGCAACCAGCGCGCCTCAGTGATAAAGGGTGACGCACCGAAATCCAGATCGACGGTGAAGATGCCACCCACCACCGCGACTTCGTCTATCAGTAGTGGCGCGCCGATCTGCGCACCGTTCGCTGCGGCGTCGTAGAGGCGGAACTCGAAATCGTATGCGCCACCCGCAGAGACGTTGTCGGCCTCGAGCGAACCCTGATAGGTGAAACGGGTTCCCACCGGCTCGGCTCGGATCGCCTCAGGCGCGACAGCAGCAAGCAGCGCCAAACAGAGGTACATCGTGCGAACGATAAAATCTTTCATGACAGGTTCCTTCAATTGCGACTATTCGAAGTCATTGGCGAACAGGGCATCCGCTGGCGCGTTGGCTGTGCTCCAGAATCCGCCCTGCAGGCGGTAGCCTGGGGCGACGGCCAGCGCCGCATCGGGCTGCGCGAACGTGCCGGTGACAACGTAAGCCCCACCGCTGCTGCGCCCGCCACCGGCGTCGATACTGAAACGGGTGATCTGTTGGGATTGCGATGGCACGGCGGTGCCGAGCAGCAACAGCGCCGCGATAGCAGGCATCGGGTTCGATAGTGCGGCTCTGCGCACGATCGATGTTGCTGATCGATGGCTACTCGATCCTGCGCTGCATGGAACTTCTGCCGCGATATCGGGTTGCATAGTTGGTCCTTTCGTCGCGCTGTTATCTGCAATACGTAGACGCAGCACTAAAACGACAGATGCGTGTGTGGAGTGCGGCAGCTTGCTGCTGCTGTTCTTCGTCACGCATGCGGCATGGCGGTCAGCCAGAACAGCTGCAGCAAGCTCCCGCACTCCACATCGAGCCTCAAGGCTCGAACCCATCAACGAACAGCGGGGGTGGCACGTTGTCGAGGATCACGACAGCGCCGCTGTCCATGTGGCCGGGCGTGTCCCGGCTGGGTGCGCCGAGCGCAAGCTCGACACATCCATCGGCGTCGAAATCGCCGGCGGCCAGCACGTTGCCCAGGCGCAGGTCCGACCCCGGTTCGAGCACAGCGGCGACCGCATTGGCGTCGATGTGCAGTGCCGCGCTCGGCTGCAGGCCATCGGCGCCACCAGCGTAGACATGCAGCCTGCCGCTCCGCGCGGGTACGGTCGCGTCGCTCCATCCGGGTTCGCCCACCGCGAGATCGGCGAAGCCATCGCCATCGAAATCGGCGACAGTGTGGTTGCTGCCGAATCGTCCGTTGTCGACGTATGGCAACTCGAACGAAGCCGCCACGAACTGCGCTTCGGGTTCGATGATGCCTACGCCACTGCCCAGGCCGCGCCAGCGGCGCGAGCGGCCGCTGCCATGAAGCGGAGCATGCGAATACTGGTTTTCGCCACCCATCAGCTCATCGATGCCATCGCCATCGAAGTCGCCAACAGTAAATCCACCGGGATCGTAGTTGATGAGCGTCGAGTCAAAGCTGTGCGTCCCGAAGCACGACCATGCCGGCTGCGGTGCTCTCAGATCGTGAGCCAGGCAGGCATAGGGCGCGGGCGTATGCAGAGAGACACTGAACGTCACGACAAGTTCGTCGACATCATCACCATTGCTGTCGATCGCGACACGCGGATGAATGTCGAGTGGCGGGCTTCCCGCCAGAACGTACTGCAGACCGACATTGCCCGCGGCAGTCAGGCCCTGCGCCGTTCCGAACAGCAGGTACACAACACCCTGGTGCAATGCAGGCGTCTCGAATCCCTTCATGGCAGCAATGGCGAGATCGGCAAATCCATCACCGTCGAAGTGGCCGGCGACGAGCTGCATGCCAAAGCCATCCTCATCCCCCGCAGGCCCAGGAATGCCCGTCACATCGCGATCCCAAACCTGCACCGAGGCCGGATCGATACCGCTCACGCTGCCGCGATAAACGTACACCTTGCCCGCGACTGGAAGGCCCATCCCGAACGCACCGACCGCGAGGTCGTCGTAGCCATCGCCGTCGAAATCCGCCGCCGCCAGTGCCTCGCCGAAGCCGCGCGGACCATCAGCTTCCACCGCTTCACCGGTCAAGCGCAGCGCTGATGCCGTGCCAGGTCCGGCACTTCCGCCGGGCAGCACCAGCACCGAGCCCCGCGCGCCGATCACGTCGATCGGGCTGCTCTGTCGATGCGACACGACGAGATCGTCCGCGCCATCGCCGTTGAAATCGCCGACCGCCAGCTTGCGACCGAACCAGGCACGTGTCGGCGTCGCAGCGGACGGCAGCGCAGGCAGTCCTGGCGTATCCAGCGACAGCAACGAGCCCGCAGCCTCGAAGTGGACTGCACAGCCTGCGCTCGAAGAGAACCCGGCGGGAGCGGCCAGCGCCAGCACAAGGGCACAGCCGATACGTACCTGTGCTGACGTGCTTGTCCCGCCTCGGCGCCGGTGCAGGCGATCGCCAGGACGCATCGATATCCACATGATCGCATCGCCTCGCGCGTCTGGCCGGACCGGTCTCCGATTTCCATTACGCAGAACGAGGGGACGAACGACACCGCGCTTCGCGATCTCAGCTGAAATCGCGAAGCAGGTGATGAATCACGCCAGATCGTAGCGGTCTAGGTTCATCACCTTGGTCCAGGCGGCGACGAAGTCATGCACGAAGACGTCCTGCGCATCACTGGACGCATAGACTTCCGCCAGCGCGCGCAGCTGCGCGTTCGAGCCGAAGACCAGATCGACGACGGTGCCGGTCCACTTGACTTCCCCCGTTACGCGATCGCGACCTTCCAGCACGCAGCGGTTCGACGCCGAGCGCTGCCACTTCGAGCGCATATCGAGCAGATGCACGAAGAAATCGTTGCTCAAGGTCTCGGGGCGATCGGTGTACAAACCGTACTTGGTCTGTCCGAAATTAGCGTTGAGGGCACGCAGCCCGCCGACCAGCACGGTCATCTCCGGTGCCGTCAGATTCAACAGCTGCGCCTTGTCGACCAGAAGTTCGGCCAGCGAATCCTCGGCGATCTTCTTCGCATAGTTGCGGAATCCGTCCGCCAACGGCTCGAGCACCGCGAACGATTCGACGTCGGTCTGTTCCTGCGAAGCATCGGTGCGGCCCGGAGCAAAAGGCACCGTGACATCGAAACCGCCCTTCTTGGCGGCAGCCTCGACCGCTGCGCAGCCACCCAGCACGATCAGGTCGGCGAGCGAAACTTTCTTGCCGCTGGATTGCGCGCCATTGAACTCGCGTTGGATGGCTTCGAGCTTGGCCAACACCTTCGTCAGCTCAGCGGGTTGATTGACTTCCCAATCCTTCTGCGGTGCGAGGCGGATGCGCGCACCGTTGGCGCCGCCACGCTTGTCGCTGCCGCGGAACGTGGACGCCGATGCCCACGCCGTGCTGACCAGCTGCGAGATGGACAAGCCGGACGCGAGGATCTTGGCCTTGAGCGCGGTGATATCACTGTCGGTGACCAGCGCATGATCGACCGCCGGGACCGGGTCCTGCCAGATCAGCACATCCTTGGGCACCAACTTGCCCAGATAACGCGCGCGCGGACCCATGTCGCGATGCGTCAGCTTGAACCAGGCGCGGGCGAAGGCGTCGTGCAGCTCCTGCGGATTCGCCAGGAAACGGCGTGAGATTTTCTCGTAGATCGGATCGACGCGCAGCGCCAGGTCGGCCGTGGTCATCATCGGTGCATGACGCCTGGCGGGATCGTGCGCATCGGGCACGGTGGTGGCTGCCGCAGGGTCAGTGGGTTTCCACTGATGTGCCCCCGCGGGGCTCTTGGTCAGTTCCCACTCGTATCCGAACAATGTCTCGAAGTAGCTGTTGTCCCACTTGGTCGGCGTCGGCGTCCACGCGCCTTCGATGCCGCTGGTGATGGTGTGTCCGGCCATGCCGCTCTCGAAGCTGTTGACCCAGCCCAGACCCTGATGCTCGAGGTCCGAACCTTCCGGCTCACGACCAACAAGCGCGGCATCGCCGGCGCCGTGCGCCTTGCCGAAGGTGTGGCCGCCGGCGACCAGTGCCACGGTCTCCTCATCGTCCATCGCCATGCGCGCAAAGGTGTCGCGAATGTCGCGCGCCGAGGCCAGTGGATCGGGATTGCCATTCGGGCCTTGCGGGTTCACATAGATCAGGCCCATCTGCACAGCGCCGAGCGGATTGGCGAGTTCACGCTCGCCGCTGTAGCGCTCGTCGCCCAGCCATGTCGTTTCCGGACCCCAGTAGATTTCGTCCTCCGGTTCCCAGATGTCGGCGCGGCCACCGCCGAAACCGAAGGTCTTGAAGCCCATCGAATCCAGCGCGACGTTGCCGGCCAGGATCATCAGATCAGCCCAGGAAATCTTGCGTCCGTACTTCTGCTTGATCGGCCACAGCAGGCGGCGCGCCTTGTCGAGGTTGCCGTTGTCCGGCCAGCTGTTCAGCGGCGCAAAACGCTGCGCGCCGGTGCCGCCGCCACCGCGACCATCATGGATGCGATACGTACCCGCGGCATGCCAAGCCATGCGGATGAAGAACGGCCCGTAATGACCGTAGTCCGCCGGCCACCATTCCTGAGAGTCGGTCATCACCGCATGCAGGTCGGCGACCACGGCATCCAGATCGAGCGTCTTGAACTCCCTGGCGTAATCGAAATCCTCGCCCATGGGATTGCCCTTGGCGGAATGACCATGCAGCATCTTCAAGTTCAGCTGATTGGGCCACCAGCTGGTGTTCGATGGGGCTCCGGATACTGCATGGCTGCCAGCTCCGCCCGAGAACGGGCACTTCGATTCGGTTGACATGGGTCTCTCCTGGGTGTGTTTGCTGCTGACGGGTTCGTGCAGCCTAGGGCACCCGTGCCGATAGATGAAATCGTTCTTTTCGATCGCCGCTATAGTGGTTGTATATCGGATGCCCAAACCCCGGCTTGCCTACGGGGCGAAAATCGGCGTGGCGCTTTCGTCAAGCGGCAGCGGTATCGATCGACTGCGCATGGCCGTCGCGCGATGAAGCGCAGAATCGAGAATTCGCGTCTATCGCGCATGGCACCTGGAGTGCGGCAGCTTGCTGCCGCTGTT
This sequence comes from Lysobacterales bacterium, assembly GCA_031391205.1. Classification (GTDB taxonomy): domain Bacteria; phylum Pseudomonadota; class Gammaproteobacteria; order Xanthomonadales; family Ahniellaceae; genus 0-14-3-00-62-12. The sequence goes on from JANMUE010000551.1 coordinate 57,956, forward strand.
CCTGCTCGCATCTGCCGCAACCGTGACGAAGAACAGCGGCAGCAAGCAGCCGCACTCCACAAGAACCGGTGCGTCGAAATTCAAACCATATCCTTGCCCGCCAACGGGCACGCCATCCCGAGTGCGTGCTTGACCTGATGTCTGCGTTCGGTTCCGCCTACTCAATACCGGTCGCGCCGCTCTGTGTGGGTGCGTTTGCGCCTAGCCAGCCGCTGATACCGGTGGCCAGCACATGAACCTGCTCGAAACCCATGGCGCGTGCGCGCCGCGCAGCCTGCGGTGCCTTGGCGCAGAAGAAGTTGGAGCAATAGAACACCAGCCGCGTCGTGACGTCGTCGGGTAAATCAGCGCGGGTGAACTGTTGCGGATCCAGATGGCGTGCATTCGGTACGCGTGCGCGCTGCCAGCTCTGCACGGAGTTGACATCGAATATCCGCAGTGAGGGTTCGCCCAGTTTGGCCTGCAGTGCAGCGGGCGACATCAATTCATAGCCGATCAGACGATTCAACATAGTCAATACTCCGTTGGCTGAGGCTGTTTCTGCCGCCATGAGATGAGAACGATCACCGCCAGGGCGATCAGAAGCAGTAGTGAAAGCCATTCAACGTTTGGCTCCGGCTTGGCCGCAGCGACCATGGTGCTGACGGCCCAGAGGTTCATCGCGCTGGCGGCCCAGCCGCTCATAACGTCTCCGGCGTGGGAGACATCGGTTGACGCACAGCCTGCGCACATTCTGCGCTGCCATGCCGGCGCATGCTGACGTTGTGATCTGTTTTCTTGGCACTGCGCGGATTTGCCATATTCACAAGGCCATGTGGGTAGGCGAACAGTCTGCCAATACGCTGCATAGTCGATAAGTGGGCAAGGGCGACTATCTTTTATGCATTCAGCGTATAGAGTGACGACCTATGTCCGATCTTCTGGCCTGGTACCGAAGCTATTGCCGTGTGGTTGAAACCGGCTCGTTCAGCACCGTTGCCAACGAGATGGCGACCACCCAGCCGACCATTTCCAGGCATATCGCGGCGCTTGAACGTCATCTGGACACCTTGTTGCTGATGCGCAGCACACGCGCCCTCACGCCCACCGAAGAGGGCATGCTGTTCTACGAACGGGCAAAAACCGTTCTGGCGGCGGTAACCGATGCCGAAGACCTGGTCGGGCGCCGCCGTCACGCGCCCGGCGGTCATCTTCGGCTCGCCTGCCCGGTGGTATTCGGCAGCATGCACTTGTCGGAACGACTGAGCCGTTTTCTGCAGCGCTATCCGGATCTCGATATCGATCTGGTCATGCGTGAAGAGTTCGCCGATCTTGTCGAAGAGGGTTTCGACCTCGCCATTCGGATCGGCGAACTCGACGAAACCGGCCTGGTCGCCCGGTTGATTGGCACCACCCGGCGCGTCACTGTCGCCGCACCCGCCTATCTGGCCGCGCGTGGGATACCCACGCATCCACACGAACTGGCACAACATGACTGCGTGCTGTTCACCCGATTGAGCGGCGGCACCGTGTGGCACTTCGATGGTCCTGAAGGTGCGCTGTCGGTGCCGGTGAATGGCCGTCTGCGCAGCAACAATTCGGAAGCCGTACGCAGCGGTGTGCTCAACGCGATGGGGATCGCGGTGCTGCCGACCTGGCATTTCACGCAGGGCGTCGAAGCTGCCGGCCTGACCCGGATATTGGCCGATTACGAACCGAAGTCGCTGCCGATCCACGCGGTCTATGCCTCGCGACGACATCTGTCGCCCAAGGTGCGCGCGCTGATTGATTTTCTCGCTGACGAATTTGCCGGGCACGCGACGCTTGCGCCGATTGGCCGGTAGTGATTCGGCCTGCAGTTCATCGGGCTTCATGTCCGCTGCGGCTTGCATGGTCTCCTCTCCCGCTTGCGGGAGAGGATTAAGGTGAGGGAAAGCTGCGAGCGCGCCCGGTGTTCGCGAACAGTGACCCGACAATGTCCGGCACCGTCGAACGTTTCCCTCATCCGGCCCTGCGGGCCACCTTCTCCCGCAGGCGGGAGAAGGGTTTCATCGTCGGCGTTTCAAACTGAGACACCATCGACTAACCGAGATTCTTGACTTCCAACCACAGACCGCGGAAAAATAGCCGCGCATCGAGAATCTTGATGCAGCCATGTTGCGTGCATGCTGGTCATGGCGCAGTCGAAACCGAGGGGTGCTGCGACGGATACCTATCCGCCACGCTCGGTTCTCGATCCACCCCGTCAAGCGCGCCCTCCAACTCTGGAGGTGCTGCCATGTCATCCGTACAAACCACTTACCGTCTTGCCCTTGCCACATCCACCATCATCCCCGGCATTGATGCCGATGATGCGCATCTGGCGATCTCGCTGAAACGCCTCGGCATCGAGCCGACGGCTTGCATCTGGAACGATCCCGCCATCGATTGGTCACGCTTCGACGCCGTGCTGATCCGCACCACCTGGGACTACTTCAAACACTTCGCGGCGTTCCAGCAGTGGCTGGATCGGCTGCCGATTCCCGCTATCAACAATCAGCGCCTGCTGCACTGGAACAGCGACAAACGTTATCTGCTGCAACTCGAACAGCTGGGTGTAGACATCATTCCCACGCTTATTGCTAAAGCGCAGAACCTGAGCGAAACGCTGGCCGCATTTTTCCATCGCGAAGTCGTGGTCAAGCCCACCGTCAGCGGTGGCGCCTGGCATACATTGCGCGGCACGGTCGGCGATGCGGCGTTTGACCAGGCGGTGACGGAGCTGCCGCAGACGCTCGACTACATGGTGCAAGCGTTCGTGCCCGAGGTGGTGCAAAACGGCGAGTGGTCGCTGCTGTTTTTCGATGGCCAATACAGCCACGCTGTACTCAAACGCGCCGCCAGCGGCGACTACCGCGTGCAGGGAATTTTCGGTGGCAGTACAGAAGCCATAACACCCAGCGCCGCCCTCATTGCCAGCGCTCAGAAAACACTCACCGCCACCGCTGCCATCGGCCACGCCGACCAGGCCTATGCCCGCATCGATGGAGTGATTGTGGATGACCGCTTCCTGCTGATGGAACTGGAAATGATCGAGCCCTTCCTGTTTCTGGCGCAGCGGCCCGATGCGGCAGAGCGGTTTGCCGGCAATCTGCGCACGCGGCTCGATGCAATGGCTGGTCAAAAACCTGCGGCGCAACCGCTCAGGGGCATTGCGCCGCAATGACTACTCGAAACCATCCCGGAATACCAAATCGGCACGGTAAAAGACACTGCCCAGCAGCTGCCGCGACACAAAGTAGTTGCCGGTGGTAGTGAATGGCAGCGATTTCGCTTCGCCCGTGATCAATCGCAGGTTGGCGTTGCTGTAGGTAGTGACAGGACCGGTGCCTGTGCCCACATAGGTGGGCGATGCATCCAGGAACACCAGCGCCACTCCGACGGTCTGGCCGGCGCTGATCGCCAGGTCCGGAATCACGATGGGCAGCGAGACCTGACCGGTCGCACCCTGACGACCACTCGTCGTGGTGTGCAATGTCCAGCCGGCATTGCTACTGGTCGGCCCTGTGGTCGCTGTTCCGCCCAGGGTGCTGCCATTACGGGTATAAACCTGCAACTGGAAATCCGCACCAGCGGCGGCCAGCGTCGACGTGTTGAGGCCGGTGATCACCACGTCGTTTTCCGCCTGCAGATCCATGAACATGCCAGAGCCAATGGCGCCAGAATTATTGCTGGGTCCGGCGTTGGCAGGCAGTTGTTGAGCGGGTGGGCGCCAGCTGATCGAGCCGACGAGGGCGCGCGAACCGAACAACGTACCGCCCGTCGTGAACGGCACAGACACTGCTTGCCCGGTGACCAGTGTCAGGCCAGGACTGGTGTAGGTTTCGATTGGTGGCGAAGCAGTGCCGAAGTAGCGCGGGCCCGAGCCGAGGAAACGCAAACCCACACCCATTGTCTGCCCAGGCGCGATACTCAACGGCGGCAGGGCAATCGGAAGTGATACCTGGCCCGGCCCCTGGCGCGCATCTACGGTGCCTCGCAGTGTCCATCCCGCTGATGAATGGGCAGGGCCGCTACCTGCAACGTTACCCAGCGCAGTACCGTCGCGGGTGAACACTTCGATCTGGAAATTTCCACCAGCAGGGGTTTGGCTGGCGGTGGTCATGCCCGTCACTACTGCGCCGGTGGCCGACTGCAGGTTGAAGAACACCCCCGAATTGACCGCGCCGTTGTTGTTGCTCGGTCCCGGATTGGCCGGCAACTCCGCTTCCGCCAGGCGATACTGTATGGATCCGATCAATGCGCGTGAGGTGAAGAACTCGCCGTTGATGGTGAACGGCACCGTGCGCGCGTCACCGGTACGCAGGATCAGATTGGTGTTGGAATAGGTTTCCAAGGGTTTCGAACCGAGGCCGAAATAGGACGAACCGACATCGACAAACTCGACTGCAACGCCCAGCACCTGGCCCGCGGCAATCGGCAACTCCGGAATGCTGACGGGCAACGAGATCTCGCCGCTGCCCTGAGTTGCAGTGACTGTCCCGTGCACCGTCCAGCCGGCTTCCGAACTACCCGAACCTGTTCCCACCGGGCCACCCAATGCGGTCCCGGCACGGGTGCGTATCCTCAGCGTAAAGGAACTTCCCGGGGTTGCCGCCGAAGCAGTGGTCAGCCCGGTAATGACCACACCGGTATTAGCCTCCACATCGAAAAAGATGGCGCTGCCAGTAGCGCCGCCATTATCCGAGGGCCCCGCATTGGCGTTCAGTATGGCCTGTGCATGCAGCGGCTGCGTCTGCCACAGCAACAACGTCAACAGCAGGGCGATCCAATGGCGCATCAAATTCTCCTGAGAGACATGAAAAAACATAGCGCGACGGACCGGGTCACCAGTTCGTGGTGTCATCGCGTCGACAACCTGCGCCCGGCACTGCTGCATCCTGGCAGGCTCAGTACGCTACTTGATGTCACGCCATCGTGACCACCCCGGAAACCCGGGTATTGCCGGACCGCTGTGACGCAACTACGTGCCTGCGACTGCGGGCTCGACAACTTCCCACCTTTCGACACGAGCCGTTCGTCTCCCGCTCCGACCACCGGTGTGAATCGAAAGGAGGAAAGAGCAATGAGTGCCGACAATTTGCTGCGATTGGATGTGATCGCCAGTTCGACGGCGGGCGTCCGATAGGCGATCGGTCAAGTTCGCTGGAGTGCTGCGCGAAAACCCTGGTGTGGCTAGGGAGCAAGGCAACCGTGATTCACAACACAGTTCAGGCGACATTTGCGTTGTCGATGCGCTTCCGTGAACCGGTTCGACGCGCGATTCCGAGAAAGGGGGTGCACCGACCATCAGCCCGAGAGGCGTCACCCCATGACTACTTCGAATCGATCTGCTTCAGTCTCCCGACTACGCTTGCACGGCGTGATCGCGCGAGCGCTCGCCGCCGTCCTGGCGTTCACCGCAGCGGGTGCTCAAGCCCAGTGGGTGCCAAACGCCGACGCTTTCTACGGCAAGGCGCTCAAGGGAGCGGATGGACTGCAACCCCTGGGCAACGATCTATTCGGTGAACGCGTGGAACAGCAGACCGGATCGACCGAGTTCCGCCATATCGATTTAACCGTACCCACGAATGGCAAGATCCCGATCCAGGTCGCACGCCGCTTCCGCGCGACGTTCGATACACCCCGTGGCTTCATGAACCAGCCGGATTACACCTCGCATGTCGCCGGATGGAACTGGCAGCTCGATGTTCCCTACATCACCGGCACGTTCGAGCAGGAGTCGTACACCGCGCCCAACGGGGATGTCGTCACCGGTGACGGCTGGGCAACCGCCGAGGGTATAGCAGCCGGTCAACCCGGCCGCCGCTGCAATGTCGACCGATTCGCACCGGCTATCCAGAATCCCACTCGATCGAACATCTACCGCACTTTCGGCGTCAGTGCGCATTACTACTGGAACGGCAACAACATCAATATTCCCGGACTTGGCGAGGAGCGCATGCTGTCGATGCGGTCGATCGATCAGCGCCCAAGCACCGGCCAGACCTACCGCGGCATCACGCGCTCGGGTTGGGTGGTCGACTGTCTGCCGTCGATCCGCAATGGCCCGGGCGAGGGCTTCCGGGTGACCACACCCGATGGCACGAGCTATTACTTCGACTACATGGCGAAGCGCAAGGCCTTCGACCTGACCGATGGCGGCGGCAACGACGAAGAGCACACCCTGGTCCGACGCGTCGATTACTTTCTGTTTGCCTCGCACGCGATCGATCGGCACGGAAACTGGGTCGAGTGGCAGTACGAATATCCGCCCAATCCGTTCCGGCTGACCGCCATCCGCAGCAGCGAACAGATTTCCGTGGTCTTGAACTACACCCCGGGCGGCAAAATCGACACCATCCAGGACGGGACGCGGACCTGGAAGTATCTCTATGGCGCCGGTGGTGCGGCGGCGGCGCTGGTCGGCGTGGTCCAACCCGATGGCTCGCGCTGGACGTACACCTACGATATCCGCCCCGGATCCGTCGATGTACTGAACTATCGCCAGTTGTGCACGTACAACGCACTCAGTCTTACCACTTCGGTACCCGGCAATGCCGAAGATCGACACGTCATCACGATGACCCATCCGGCGGGCGCAACGGGCGCTTTCACTTTCCGCAATCTGCTGCACGGTACCCAGCGCACACCCGGTGCGTGCCGGGTTCTCTCGCTGGGCCCGGCGCTGGTGGAAGATGTCGAAGGCGTGCCGAAAGCCTTTGTCGCCGCGTCGCTGGTCGGCAAGCAGATCACCGGTCCTGCGCTGTCGGCGATGAACTGGACCTACGCCTACGCGCCATCGTGGAGCTATGAATCCGAATGCCCGACGGGCGCCTGCGCCTCGACCTCGCAAACGACCGAGACGCGCCCCGATGGGTCGCGGATCCTGCGCAACTACGGCAACCGCTACGACACCAATAACGGCCGCCTGCTGTCAGTGCAGCATCGCGATCCGGGCAATCAGCTGCTGCGCACTGAAACGCACTCCTACTTGGCAGCTGATCCGCAGTACCCGCCGCCGCCCAGCGGGCGCATCATGCCGCGCAGCAACTACGGTTGCGAGGGATCAGTGCCGCCGGCACAAATGCTGGCGCCCGGTCAGACGTTTCCAGAGGCGCACGGCTGTGACGTCGATGCGCGCATGGACAATCCGGTGAGCCGTGCGGTGCGTCCGATCGTGTCCGTCGAGATCGCTCAGGCCGGCGCGACATTCACGACTCGGACCACTGCGTTCGATGCACGCGCCCGATCGACCGCCGTGATCCGCGAGGGATCGCTGGGCTACACCAAGACCGACACCACCAGCTATCACGACAACACGACGAAGTGGGTGCTTGGCCAGGTAGCGAACGTCCGCAACGTCGACCGCAGCGTCGACGAAGTGTCGCGCAGCTTCGACCCGGTGTCAGCGCTTCCGGCCACCGAATCCCGATTCGGACGACTGTATCGCTCGTTCACCTACTGGCCGAAGGGCATGCCGAAGCAGATCACTGACGCGAACAACGTGACTGTCTTTCTGGAAGACTCCTTCCGCGGCACACCGCGACTCATCTCCATGATGTCCGGCGCCAGGTACCAGTTGGCGGTGGACTACGCCGGTCGAGTGACGCGGATCACCGACCCGCTCGGCAATGCGACCGCGCACACCTACGACGGTATGGGGCGGCTGACCCAAACCACCTATCCGTCCGGCGATAGCACGGCATGGGCCGCGACCACAAATGTCTACGAACGCGTCGACAGCGACGAGTACGGCATTCCCGCGGGGCACTGGCGCAGGACGGCCAGCGTCGGCACGCGGCGCACGGTCACCTACTACGACGGCCTGTGGCAACCGATCCTCACGCGCGAGTTCGACGCCGGCGATACATCGGTCCCCGAGCGCATCACCGCGCGGCGCTTCGACTTCGACGGCCGTGCCTACTTCCAGTCCAGGCCGGTGATCGAAGCCAAGACCTGGATGTCGCCCGCGACCGGCACCTGGACGACGTTCGATTCGATTGGACGCGTTACCAGCGTGCGCGATGACCTCGACATTGGGCAGGCGACAACGACCATCGAATGGTTGCCGGGATTCCAGAAGCGCGTCACCGACCCACGCGGGCACCAGACCGTCTACGCCTTCCGCGCGCTCGGAGAACCCAAGGACGACCAGCCGATGACCATCGACGCGCCCGAGACGCAATACACCATGTTCTCGCGCGATATCTGGGGCAAGCCGACTGCAATCGCGCGCACCGGCGAATACTGGGATGGCCAGGGCTGGGATTTCAGCATCGCGGCACGCAGTTTCGTATACGACGCCGATCAACGGCTGTGCAAGCAGATCGACCCCGAGCATGGGACGACTGTGTACGAATACGACGCCGGCGGAAACCTGTTCTGGAGTGCCGACGGGCTGAATCTGGCCTCGACCAGCAACTGCAACCGTGACTCAGTCGCGGTGGGCAGCCGCGTCATGCGCGGCTACGACACGATGAACCGTCTGGTCTCCATCGACTATCCGGACAGCACTGACGATGTATCGATGGCCTACGAGCTGGACGGCGCGCCGCAATCGGCGACGGTGGGTGCGGGCGCCGCGGCGATCCGCTGGAACTACAACTACAACAAGCGGCGCATGCTGGAGGGCGAACGACTCGAAGTCGACGCCAGGACCTTCAACCTCGCCTATCGCTACAACGATCGCGGCGACCCGAGCCAGGTCACCTACCCCGATGGCGAGTCGCTGGTTGTCTCGACCGACGCACTCGGTCGACCGCGCCAGCTCGATGGCAGCAGCGGGCAGTATGCGCGCAACATCCGTTTCCATCCCACCGGTGCGCTCGCCAACCTGCAGTTCGGCAACGGCGTCGTGCTCGCCCAGGGCGTCGACGCCCGTGGACTGCCTTCGCGGCGCAGCTATTCACGCAGCAACGGCATCGTTCTGATCGATCAGTCGCTTCGGCATGATGCCAGTGCCAATCCGGTGGAGATCGTCGACTTGGTCGGCAGCGAAAAAACCAACGGCAACGAAAGCCGCTACCTCGGCTATGACGGTCTCGACCGACTGATCACCGCCGACAGCCCGGACCAGTCCACACCCGGCGGCACGCCTTGGCAGTTCTCGTGGGGTACTGGCCGTTACGAATACGACCACCTCGACAATCTGCGGCGCGGCGTGCTGGGTCCGGCCGATGTCCGCTACACGCTGGATGCGCAACAGCGCCTCGCCGCGATGACCAGCAGCAGCGGTGCGGTGCTGCGCTCTTACGCACACAACGCGCGCGGCCAGATGACGCGCCGTGACCACGTCGACGGCACCCACACCATGACCTGGGACAGCGCCCATCGCCTGCTCCAGGTGGCATCCACCAGCGGCTACACCGAAGCACATCGCTACGACGCCCATGGGCACAAGGTGCGTACGCAACGCTCCGGCGAAACAACCTGGAGCGTGTACTCCCGCGCCGGCCAGCTGATGTACCAGCAATCCAGCAACGGCACAGCCAGCCGCTACGTCCATCTCGGCGATCACCTGCTGGCCGAATCGGTCGCCAACGTGCGCCGCTACGCCCACGCCGATCTGGTCGGCACCGTGCGCATGAAAACCGACGCGCTCGGCGTCATCGCACTAGAAGACGTTCGCTCCCCCTACGGCTCCACCCTCATCGGCCGCAGTTATCGCGATGGATTCGCCTACGCCGGCCACGTCGAAAGCGCAGGCACTGCGCTCAGCTATATGGAAGCACGTTATTACGATCCGATCAGCGGACGCTTTCTCAGTCCGGACCCAGTGCATGTCGATCAGGCGACGGGCGGGAACTTCAATCGCTACGCGTATGCGAACAACAGTCCGTATAAGTTCGTTGATCCGGATGGGCAATGGCCCGAGGACTACGAGTTCGAAATGCCCCCCTGGATGGAGCGGCTGACGACAGGGCAGCCGTCCGAGGACGAAACTCGCGCATCGATGCAGCGACAGACTGCCGATTACATCGAATCGGCTGTCGAGGCAGAGGTACGCACGGCGCCTGCGCAGGCGATGCAAGCAGTTGAAGTCGTGGCCTTTGCCCTCTTGTTCAGCCCGGTCGGAGAGGTAGCGGTGGCGGGAATGCTAACGAGGGGAGCTGCCAGGGAGATTTTCGCCGCCGAACGAATCGGAAGCGCTCTGAAAGCCGACGCCATGCACCGTGCAGCTAGCTTCGTGAGTCTCAGGGAGCTACAGGCAGGAAAGGTCTTCACCATACGTGGCGGCGACAAAATCGAGCGAACACTTCTCCAAACTGCGTCAGCGAGAGGCGTGGATGGGCGAGCGGGGATATATGAGTACATTCTAGACCCACGCGGAGTCGTGACCCATCAGCGTTTCATTCCCGGCGGCGTGATCAATGGCATTCCGAACCAGGTGGTACGATGAAGTGATGGACATTGTTCGGTTGATGATCCCTTACGACTTCGTGCGTGATCGAGTTCGCCTCGGTTGGCGCGGTATGCACTTCGGGCTCCGCAATGAGCTTCTCGATCCGAAGGCACCGAGAGAGTGGGCTATCGACGAAGTCGCAACGGCCGAAGAACCTTCCTCGGCACTGCTTGAGCTCGCGAGTGACAGAAAGAGCGAACCGATCACTATTACGCTTGTCGAAAAATTGGCTGCCGACGAGCCGGAATGTACCGAGGACGAGGTCCGCGAAAAGTGGCTCTATCTCGCCCTTGCGTGGGTCTATGAGCATCAGGACAGGATCCCGGATCCACTGCAGCGGGTAGAGGAGATCTACGCCGACTTTGGCTATCCGGAGCGCATCGCGAGGTTCGTCAGGTACATGCCGATTGAAGGTCCGGATCTTGGAAGTCGAGAAGCGAATGAGCACCGCCTTTTCGAGCGATGGCGGTGTTACCTCGACGAGGTTGCCCGCGACAGCAAGAACGCGACAACGTGAGGAGGATGCCCTGTCTTCTCCACATCAGGTGGTCCGCTCACGAAAGACAGCATGTGCCGATCAGCATTGCGTTTGGCGATCCGCACGGGATCACGTTCAAGTTCAGCGCAAAAATAATTCCGCTGGGAACGGATCGCCTGACGGTTCTGGAGCTGACCGACAGACATATGGTGTTGCGTTTCGAAAGCGACGGCAGCGATCGCAGGTTTTATCGGAGACATTGATCGGCGCGGTATGCCGGCGTCGCCGTCCGGCTTTGGTGGTTCCAGCCGATGTTGGCCCGCGCTAGACGGTTTGCGCGTTCAGCCAGGCACCACCCCTGCGAGCGCACACCGATGAAACCGACACTGCTCACCTTCCCGATCCTGATGCTGGCCTCCCTGTCGACAGCGCAGGCGGCCACCTTCACTGTCACACGCAACGATGATCCTGTGCCTGGCGTCTGCCTGGCAGCGGATTGCTCGTTGCGCGAGGCGGTACTCGCTGCGGAACTCACCGCCGAAGCCGATTCGGTGGTGCTTGGAACGGGCACCTATGTGCTCACACGGGTGACGCACGATACTGGCCCGTACACGGGCACCGAAGGGCCGCTATGGGTGACAACCTCGCTCACGATCACAGGCGCGGGCGCTACACGGACCCGTATCCGGTGGGATGCGTCGTCCCACCATCAGCACCGCGTGCTGGCGTTCGGTTCGGGCCTGGGCGTGCAGACGCAAATGACGATCCGCTCGGTCACCGTGTCGCACGGCCGGGCCGGCTGCATCTCCGCTGGCTCGCAACTCGACGCCCCCATCCGCAACCGCCTCGTCCTGGATCGCATGACGCTGGAGTCCTGCGAATCTTCTTACGGCGGCGCGCTGTCGCTGTGGGCCGCCGACCTCAGCCTGAGCGGCACGCGCATCCGTGACAACATCGCCAGTCAACTTGGCGGCGCGCTCCAGATCAACGGCAATGTCGACATCGACAGTCAGAATTCCGTGATCAGCAACAACCGTGCGGGCTGGGGCGGCGCGGTGGCGGTGATGGGTTTCGACCTCTGGCCGTTGTACACGAATGTGGTCTGGGTGGACGATGGCAGCAGCGTCATCAGTGACAATGACGCGGCGCGGACCGGCGGCGCGATCTACCTCGAAAATCGCTCGACCCTGGACCTGTCGACGATCGACACCGCCCCCGCAGGTCAGCTGATGACGATATCGAACAACACGTCCGGAGGCACCGGTGGTGCCATCAACCTGTATCCATTTAGTAGCGGCGGCGTCAATCGCCTGAGCCGGCTGCGCATCAACGACAACAAGGCCGTGGGCGATGGCGGGGCCGTGTATGCCCAGGGCGCGCTGCAGATCACCGATGTCGAGATTGCCCGCAACCGCACAAAAACAGGAGTCGGTGGCGGCATCGCCCTGTACGGTGCCAATCCCTTCAGTCGCATCATCGAACGCGTGAGCCTGCGCGACAACCTCGCGCTCAGTGGCGGCGGTGGCGCCCTCGCTGCCGGCTGCCAGGCCGTCGAGGTCAACAACAGCGTGTTCTTCGGCAATCAAGGCGGCGCAGGCCGCGGCCAGGCGATCGAGACCGCAGGCGCCACCACGCTGCGACATGTCACGGTGAGCGGTAACGTGAATAGTTCCGCCCCATCGCCCGCGCTGAGAAAGTTGAACGATCCCCTTTGCGGCATCACCGAGATGCGCTACGCGAACAGCCTGATCGTCGACGCATGCCGATCGTCGGTTGCCAGCCAACTGCTCAGCGACGGCGGCAACCAGCTCGGCCCGGATGCCGCCGCCTGCCCGGCGTTGTCGCACTACGATCGTAGGCAATCGCAGGCCAACGTGTTCCGGCTTTCGATCGGCACGTTCGGCGGCGACTTCGACGTGCTGGGCTGGTCCACCGATCTGTTCACGCGCCCGCAACGCGACTTTGGACGGCGGAATTTCTGCACCCCAGACGACATCCGCGGAATGCCGCGCATCGACGGCAAGTGCGATTCGGGCGCATTCGAGCAATAGATCGTCGCAGAATCATTGTGATCGAACGAAGAATGTAGGTGCGGGGCCTGATCCGCACGCTCCTGGGTCGCGACATTATCGCGGAAAATCCAGAGCACGCGGGTCGGGGCCGCACATCAGCAAGCGCGGGATTCCGGTGTTTAACGGCAAAGGGATGACCCCTCTTCGCCGGTTTGCGCGTACAGAAAAGTACCTCCACTCCGAGTGCTCACCGATGAAACCGACCCTTCTCACCATCTCGATCCTGATGCTGGCTTCCCTGTCCACCGCGCAGGCGGCGACGTTGACCGTTACGCGCGCGGATGATCCATCGCCGGGCGCCTGTACAACGGCGGACTGTTCGTTGCGCGAAGCGGTACTCGCCGCCGAGCTCACCGCCGAAACCGATTCGGTGGTGCTCGGCACGAACACTTATGTGCTCACGCGGGTGGCGCCCGAAGGTGGCGGGCTCGACGGCAGGGACGGGCCGCTGCGGGTGAAAACGCCACTCACGATCGCGGGCGCGGGCGCCTCACGCACCCGCATCCGCTGGGATGCGACTACGCCGCACGAGCACCCCGTGCTCACGTTCGGCCTGGGCGTCGGATCGACGCAAATGACGATCAGCGCTGTCACTGTGTCGCACGGCCGCGGCAGCAGCGGCGGCTGCATCTGGGCGTCCTCGCCGCGCGATGCCGCCAATCGCCTCGTGCTGGAAAACACCACGGTGGAGTTGTGCGAAGCATTCTACGGCGGAGCGCTGGTGCTGTATGACACCGACCTCAGCCTGAGAGGCGCGCGCATCCGCGACAATGTGGCCGCGCATCACGGCGGCGCGTTCAAGATCCAGGGCGACGCTGACATCGACAGCCAGAAGTCCGTGATCAGCGGCAACAGTGCGGGCTGGCTCGGAGGTGCCGTGGTCCTGGATGGGGACGCCATGTGGCAGGTCTTCACCAATGTGGTGTGGGTCGACGACGGCAGCAGCGTCGTGCGCGATAACCACGCTGGATACACCGGCGGTGCGATCGCACTCGGGAACGCCTCGACGCTGGACCTGTCGACCATCGACACCGCCCCCGTCGGGCAGCTGATGACGATCTCGAATAACACCTCCGCTGGCACCGGTGGCGGGATCGTCCTGCAAAGCGTGGGCGTGCCAGCCGGCATCAACCGCCTGCGCCGGTTGCGCATCAACGACAATGAAGCCGCCGGCGATGGCGGCGCAGTGCGTGCCGCGGGCGCGCTGCAGATCGCCGATGTCGAGATCGCCCGCAATCGCTCGGCCACGGGTGCAGGCGGTGGCATCGCCTTGTTCGGCGCCGACCCTTTCAGCCGCGTCATCGAACGCGTCAGCCTGCGCGACAATCGCGCGATCACCGGCGGCGGTGCCATCGCCGCAGGCTGCCATGGCCTTGAGGTTAGCAACAGCGCGATCTTCGGCAACCAGGCCGGCTCCGACCGTGGCCAGGCAATCGAGACCGCCGGCACCACCACGCTGCGGCATGTCACAGTAAGCGGTAACGTGGGCAGCTCGTCGGGATCGCCCGCACTGCGCAAGCTGCATGACTCCCTGTGCGGCAACACCGTGATGCACTATGCGAACAGCCTGATAGTCGATGCCTGCCGTTCGACGGTCGCCAGCCAGATGCTCAGCGACGGCGGCAACCAGTTCGGACCAACCGCCTCAGCTTGCCCGGCGTTGTCGCACTACGATCGCCGGCAATCGCAGGCCAGCGTGTTCCGGCTTTCGATCGGCACGTTCGGCGGCGACTTCGACGTGCTCGGCTGGCTGAGCGATCTGGCCACACGTCCACAACGCAACTTCGGGCTGCTGACCTTCTGCACGCCGGACGACATTCGCGGAATGCCGCGCATCGACGGCAGGTGCGATGCGGGCGCGTTCGAGCAGTAGTTCGTCCGCACGCCCCGCCGCAACGGGTAAACTGGATGGTGCGCAGCAGCTCTCAACGGCAGAGCTGTTAAGAGACGCTGCGCTCGATTCGCTTACTTGTCGATCAGAGTCGTAGCAGCCCATCCAGGCTGCCTTTCCGTTTTCAATCTTGCCAAACCACGAGTTGGAGAACTGCGGATGACTGAACAAAGCCGGGAGACCGCATTCAATTTGTCTTGGCTGCTGCTGTCCTGGGGTGTGCTGTGTGGCCTGTTCGCTGGTGGACTGATGAGCATTGGTGAGCCGGTTTCGACCAAGTCGGGAATGATCGCAGGGGCGATCATTGGGGCCATCCTGTTTTCGTATGGGGCAGGCTGGATCGTCTGGCGCATTTCGGGTCGCCGCAAGGAGTGGGGACGCAGTACGTTTGTCATCGTTGCGGCTCTGATGGGCCTTGGCCAGATTTTTCCCTTTCTGGAAAAGAGCAGTCTTTCGTCTGCCATCGCGATCAGCGCCAGCGCAATGCCGGAACAGGAATCCAGGGCACGACATCACATAGCCGATCCGAATCTGAAGCCAGAGGATGTCGGTCCGATTGTGGCGGAACTGGACGAGGAACTCAGAGGCAAGCTGGCGGTCATTGTGGGTGAGCAAGGCCGCAAGTTTGCCGATGGAATCCGGTCGTTTCGCCGAATCTATCTCTTCAGAGAACTTTCCTATGCGGCCGCACTGCAAACGGCCGTTCGCGATAAGACTGTCGACCTTGCCGCGGTCGCCAGGCAACGCGACTTCGATCCAAGGCGTCGGCAATGTGCCGCTTTGATCACCGAGAGTGATCGCTACAGTGCATTCCTGGACGCGGGCGCGGCAGCAATGCGGCAAGAGCTGGTGGGTGTTGACTTCGAGCGGGATGAAGTTAAACAGGTGCTCGCCGGTTCGGCGAAGGCAATGAATGAAACCAGCGCCAACTATGGCCCGGTTATCGAAAGCAGAGTTCGCTACGCGCGTGCGTACATGCGTCTGCTGGATCATCTGGAAGAATCCGCCGAACGATGGAGCGCCAATTCCGAGGGCTTGATCGAGTTTCAGACCGATCAGGATCTGGAGAAATTTGTCGCGATTGCAGCGCCCCTCGATGAAGAGCGTAAAGTGATGCAGGAATTGGAACGCCTTCATCTGCAAAAGGCTTCCGATGCCAAGGAAAAAGCCTAGTCGGCAAGCCTGGATGGAGCGCACCGGCTCTCAACGGCGGAGCCGGTCAATCCGGGGTGCTCTTCCATGCGCGCATCGATTAACGTGCATCGCAACCCCTGCCGGTCGCGTGCGCAGGTGGCATCTACAGATCCATATCTCAGGTCTGTCCAACCAGATCGCAACCAAATGACCGATGCGCGTTTTCTTTGGTCAACCGGGAGCCGGCGGTTTCGTAAATGCGGCGTGCCGCGGTGGGCCGTCGTTGCCAGATGAGGCGGCATGGCATATACCGCTTCGAATGGCTTCGCGCTTACCATGCACCATCCCAAGGAGATATCCATGTTCGATCATGTCGGCTTTGGCGTTACCGATTACGCAACAAGCAAAGCATTCTTTCTGAAGTCGCTCGCGCCGCTGGGCGTGGACCTGGTAATGGAGGGTGAGCATGGGCTCGGCATAGGATCGAAGGGCAAACCGTCGCTTTGGTTGTTCCAGACTTCCGAGAAGCCAACGCCTTTCCATCTGGCATTCACTGCAGAGAATCGTCAGCAAGTCCGCGAATTCCATCGCGCGGCGCTGGAGACAGGTGGCAAGGACAACGGGGCACCTGGCCTTCGCCCGATTTACCATCCCCACTACTACGGCGCGTTCGTCATTGGGCCGGATGGTCACAACGTTGAAGCGGTCTGCCATCGGCCCGAGGCATAACCTTTACGGAATCTGTAGGGCACGCGATACGCGTGCCTTACAACATTCCGATTCTGCTTTGAGTTAATGGCACCGCAGCAAGTAGCCCGTCATGCGCTTTCGAAGCCATCGGCAAACAGACTGCCGGGAGTGACAATTTCGGCACCGTGCGTGCCCAGGTATTGGCCGCGCCAGGTGCCCTGCAAACGAAAGTTGGTGTCCAATACGGCATCGCTGCTGCGCCGATGACACTCGGTGCCGACGACGCTGAGGGTGATGTTAGGTCGCGTAGCGGGATCGCGATAACGGTCCGCTGGATCGTTGGCGTCGACCATCATGACTTTGGCCGATGTGGTACTTCCGCCGAACACTTCAGCATCATGCACGATGACATCGTTCTCGAAGCTGATTTGCAGCGGCCAATCGCGGCTGTCGATCACCACCAGGCCTCTGACGGTATTGCGATACACCCAGATTGGTCCACGTGGGCCCACTTGATCGGCCCCGCCCAGAGTGATGGCACGATTCACACCGGTGGAGGCGACCGTGTTGTAGCACACCTCAATGTTGCGAAACTCCGGTAAATCAGGGTTTACGGCCATGTAGATATTAACCAAAGAAGCACCGTCCCAAGCCTGAGGCCAGCGATTGCCGCGCACGCTGATATCTTCTTGACGGCCGCCCTTGATCAATACCGCATCACGTGGATCACCGGACGTAAAAGTATTGTCGGCGACCACCATATAGCGGGTCGCGTACGTGTCAATGCCGCTAAAACCGTTTCGGTTGTACGGCAGATTTTGGAAGGTGCAGTGCACCTGTGCCACGTACAGTCGCTGGCCACCGCCATTGCCCAGAAACAGGCAGCTGTTGTTGTCGTCGGGCGCGGTGCCCGGCAGCGGTGAGTCGAAAAAGATTCGGTACTGATAACAGCGATGATTGACGTTGAGCGATGAGAAATAGCGCGGATTGGCTGCCGTTGTCGAGCCGCCAAACATGCGGATATGGCTAACGAAGGTGTCACTGCTGTTGTACCAGGCGAACATCTCAGATTGCGCGGACTGCGTCGTACAATCGATTACCGGCAGTTCGCCAGGCCAGCCGATCAGCGAGGCAATCTTGTTGGTGGCTATCGACATGGCAGCATTGGGCAGTGACTGGTAAGTGCCCGCGCGCAGGCAAAGCGCGCGGCCATCGGCGGTGTTGGCGTAGGCATGGGCCAGGCTGCGCCAAGGCTGCGAGAGCGCGCCGGTACCCGAGGTATCGCTGCCGTTGACCGCATCCACAAAGCGCACCCAATCGCTGCCCACCACCCCGCTCCAGCTGAACTGGACACTGGCGCCATCCTGATCGCGCACGCGCACCGTAAATGCAAACGGCCCATTCTGCGTCGGCGCCCAGCGCAGGATGCCGTAGTCGGCATCACCATAATTGCGACCGAGCACCGCGCCCGCCGGCGCGGACACCAGCTCATACACAAACGGCCACGCCCCGCCTTGCACCACGATCGGAAGCTCGTAAGGAAGTGAGATATGCGCGTTGCGATGATAGGCGCGCGTCGAGGTTTCGGCGTCGGGCCTGGGTAACACCACGCGCGCCGCCGACAGGGGCATCTTGGCGGGAATGAATTGCCCCGGAGCCAGCATGCCATCCCAGCCGGACACCAACATCTGCAAGGTACCTTGGCTCGCCCAGCTCGAACGCACTGCATACAGGGCGCCCAGTCCGGCAGCGAAACCGCTAACAAAATCGCGTCGTTCCATGGGCAGCGCTCACCTGAGTATAAGAAGGAAAAACGTGTGCGTATCCGTCGAGCATGGAGCGCACAGCAGCAAAGGAACCTTTGACTCAAGGGCTATTGTCGTGGCGCCGGACTTGTTCAGACGACCCTGGTCGGAGATTCCTGTGTCATGGCTTGGATCTGACAGTTAAGGGGAAGCTCTGAATAAGTCACCACGCTTACTTCGCTACACAGCTTATTGCTTGCCACACCCCGGTTTTCAACAGCGGAGCGTGAGCAAAGCGGGGCGTTTTTTACAGCGCTAGCTGGTCGCTCTCAACAGCGAAGCTGGTCAACCTGCGGTTTTTCGCCCCCTGACTCAGGGGGCTATCGCGGCTCCGGACTTGTTCAGAGGTTCCTTAAGGGGTTGCGTAGCATTAGGGGTTGCCTGCCTCATGAGGCTTAGTTTCCGGCGTGGCGGAAAAAATTGCCTCAGCAAAAGATCAGGATTTGATCACGAACTAGTCAACGGGGGCACCGAAGCGCACGGTCTGGGATACCCTTCTGAGCAGGTCGCCCGCAATGTGCTTTCATCGCGGTGAGAGTTGCCCCATAGGGATTTCCTGGGAGAAATTCCGGTTCTGGCTTGAGGCAGTGACATTGCCGCCTGAACCCCATGTGGGAGCAGCGTTTCGCTATTGAACTCGCGTTGCGCGGCTCAAGAACTTTGTGGATCGAATGGATGAAGGATTATGAAACGACGCGGATTTCTCTCCGGACTTGGGCAAGCGGTGGGCGCGGCCTGCGCTGGCGGCGTGCTGGTAGCGCACTCGTCACAGGTGCGTGGCGCGCAGGGCAATTCATCGCCGACAGGCGGGCCGATCTTTGCTGACGGCTACGAAGGCCTGGGTTTCACCACCGACACGTTCAACGTGACCGGCTTTGGCAGCAAGTCGTCGCTGCCCTACTTTGAGGACTTCGAGGACCAGGCGCCCGGCGCCGCCGTCTCACCTGTGGGACGGATTCACCTTTCACACAGCCCCGGCCAAACGATCTCGACAGCGCGCGCTTTTGACGGTACGCGGTCGCTGCAAAATCTGTACTCGACGAACCCCTGGCCCCACGACTATCTGGTGTTGAGCGGCACGCGTCCGCGCTTCTATTTCAGCTGCCATCTTTACTACAGCGGCACGCTGACCGGTGCCCGGGTTTGGAAGCAGGGCCGCATCGGTGCTGGTGAGGTGTATAGCGGCTTGCCGCACGCAGGCGAGTCGTGGACCGCCAACGATTCGCTTCCCCAACATTTTGGCGGCGGCAGCACCAATTCCAATGGCAACCACACTTGGAGCAAGCACAATACCGCCGCACCGAATTCGGTAGAGGTATACGATCTCAACCGCTGGATGTTCTACGAGTTCGAGCATTACTCGGGTACGGTGAACAACTCCGACGCGGTGACCCGCGCTACGGTGGACGGTGTGCCGGTGCTGATCTGGGATCAGAGGCCCTACCTGACCTCAGCTACCCCAACACTGCCGCAATGGTTTATCACGGTAATCAATGGTCTGGACGGTGACCCGCCGGTCCTCGTCAACATGGATCGCGTGTATGCGGACGAGTCGCGGGCGAGGGTCGTATTCACCAACTCGGCGAACTACGGCGCGTCGTCGCTGTTCAATATCCAGCCCATCGTGAGCTACGCCGACACCCAGATCGTCACTCAGCGCAACACACCGAGTTTCTCGCTGGGCGAGACCGTGCATGTCCATGCGTGGACTGATGCGGGCGATTACCGTTACCTGGGGACCAGGCTGCTGGCTTGAGTGTCCATGCGGTAGCGATTGCGTCGCCGATGGGTAGGGAAATTCGCCGCTCGCGCCGCTAGCATCCTCGGCATGACGACATCGCGCGACAGAGGCCGGCCGCCGCATCCGGATGTTTTGACGCCTGCCGAATGGCGGGTGGCGGAAGGGGTGCGCCATGGGCTGACCAATCGCGCGATCGCTGAGCGACAGGGGGTGACGCTGGATGCGGTGAAGTTCCATGTCGCGAACGTGCTGTCCAAACTGGCGTTGCGGCGACGAGCGGAATTACGTCAATGGAGCGGCGTGCGCGTCGACAGCAATCTCGCGACTCACCCGCCATTGCAAGGAGTGGGCATGCAAAGTTTCGAACTCGGACAAGTGGCGCGCGGTGTGCGGGACATCACCGCGGCGACGGCGTTCTTCCGCGATGTCGTGGGGCTGCAGCATCTCTATACCTTCGGAAAACTCTCGTTCTTCGATTGCGCCGGGGTGCGCCTGTTTCTCTCCGAGGGCGATGGCAGTGCTGCTTCGCTGCTGTATCTCCGCGTTGACTCCATCCACGCGGCACAGGCCGAACTGGAGCAGCGTGGCGCGCACTTCATCAGTGCACCACATCTGATCCACCGGCATGCCGATGGCACCGAAGAGTGGATGGCATTCTTCAACGACAACGAACAGCGGCCGCTAGCGATCATGGCGCAGGTGCCGCCGGCGGGCCGAGATTTGTAGGGCAAGCGTGTCGCTTGCCTCTTCAACGTTACCGAATCGTTGAGACGGCACGCGACACGCGCGCCCTACACGCGTCGTGCGCCGGCTAATCCGGCTGCAATTCACGTGACGGCAGCAGCAATTGAAACTCTGCGCCCGGATCGCGATTGCGCACATCGACTTCGCCGCCCATGGCCTGCGCCAGCTGTCGAACCAGGGCCAGTCCGATGCCGGTGCCTGGGGTTTCCCGGGTCAGCTCATCGCCGGGTCGATAGAACAGCGCGAAGATTTTTCGCATCTGCGAACGCTCGACACCGGGGCCATGATCGCGCACGTAGATCATGATCTGCTGATCGCCCTGCAGCCGCATGCCGATCTCGATGCTGCGACAGCTGGCGTGTGCGGAAAATTTCAGCGCATTGTCGACCAGGTTGATCATGATCTGCAGCACGGCATCGATGTCGAGGGTCAACTCGTGCTGCATGCATTCGGCGGCGAACTCGTGCTGACAGGCAAAGCTGACACGTTCGATCTGCGGTCCGAGCTTGGCGCGCAGCATGTCGGAAAGTACCGTGGCGGCAACCGGCTTAAGGTCGAGTTGCAGCGCTTCGCGCTCCATCCGCGCCAGTCGCAGCACGTTGGCGATCAACCGGGTCAGGCGCTGACTCTCATCGTGGATAAAGCGGTAGTACTCGCGTGTCTTCTCTTCGCTTGCCCAGCCGGCCTCGAGCATCTCGGCATACATGCGAATCGCGGTCAGCGGCGTATTCAACTCATGACTCACCGCCGATACGAAATCCTGCTGCTGGCGCGCCAGCAGGATTTGCCGCATGCCGAGGCGATACAGCAGCACGAAGCCGAGTACGAGCACGGTCAGCAACACCGCACTCACCCACAGCATCAGTCGTCCACTATTGCCGGTGGGCAAACGATCGATATTCCACAGCAGCAGCACATCGCCCAGCGGTGCAGAGAGTCGCGCCTGGTGCAACAGCTCTCCTTTCATTTCGTTTGCGCCGTCGATGCCCTCGCCCGCCGCTGTGTTGCGCGCGAAACGCACCACGTCGTGCTGATAGGCCACCGCCATATCGCTCATTTCGACCAGACCGGTATCTTTGAACGCACCGACGATCGCCGCGTCCAGCAACGCATTCCAATCGATGACCGCGCCCTGGATGGTGCGTGCACCGTTACGCCAGACTTTGCGATACAACACCGCGTGTGTGGCGTCGAGCAGACTGAATTCGAACGGATCCACCTCACTTTGGAAGATATGCACCCTGGCCGGATCGACCCTGTTGTCGATGCCGGCCGACGGCGGCGTCGACTCGATGATCGCCGCCTGTTCCGTGCGTTTGTTGCGTGCCTGGGTATTGCTGTTGAGTGATTGCTGGATCGGCGGCAGCAGTTGCTGAGCGGCATCGTTGACATTACTGGATGAAAAATTCTGCTGCTGGCGCAGATCGTCGACGCGGCCGAGGGCGTTGGGCGAGACCCTGGCTGCCTGCTGCATTGGCCTATTCAAATCGTCGAACACCGCCTGTACAGCGACCTTTGTAGATGACGCCTTATCGGTATTGTCAGCGGCCTCGGCACCGGGTGTATTTGTCGCCATCTGCAGCGACTGCTGATCGAGCAATTGATGGCGTGCAAGCACGTCGATCAATTCGCCGCGCCGTGCAGATCGCTGTGCCATTTCGCTGGTAGCCAGGCCCCAACGCGTGGGATCGGCAAGATCGGCCGGCAGCAACGGCGTGCTGAATCTGCCATCGGCATCGACCTGGAAATATCCGATGACACCCGGCAGAGCCGACTGCACCGGATAGCGCGCCAACGGCGAGCGTTGCAGCAGCTGCGAGGTGTTCGGATCGCCGGCGATCACTACGAAGGCGTAGTCGGCATAGCCTCGCGCCTCCTCCGTATCGATCATCTTGCGCAGATCGGCATCGATACGCCTGCCAAGCTCGACTGCCAGAACGCGGTAGTGATGGAAAGCCTCCCATTTGAGCTGCGCCTGCGTGTGCCGGATCAGCATCACGCTGGGCACCGCCAGCGCCAGAAACAGCAGTGCCAGAAACAGGCGCAGACGACCCGGCGTCAGACCCTGGTTCAACCGCATCGCCATATCAAGTGCCCACCCAGCGATAGCCGCCGCCGCGCACCGTCACCAGATGCCGAGGATGCCTGGGGTCGCGCTCGATCTTGCGGCGCAGATTGGCGATGTGGATGTCGACGGTGCGGGTTTCGATTTCAAGATTGCGTGCATAGCCCCAGACCTTGTGCAACAGCTCATCGCGCGGCACCGGTCGCTGCTGGTGGTCGTAAAGATAGCGCAGCACATCGGCCTCGCGACGCGTCAGTCGTTGTTCCTGCCCGGCGACTGACGCGCTGAGATTCTGCAGATCGATCTGCCCGTCTTCCAGCGCGATCACTTCGTGATCCGATGCCGCTGGCCGAGTGCGTCGCAGCACCGCCTGGACGCGCAATACCAGTTGCGCCACCGAGAAGGGTTTGGCGACATAGTCGTCGGCACCGAGCGCGAGTCCACGAATGACATCTTCATCAGTGGCTTTCGCGGTCAACATGATGATGGCCTGTTCGCGATCGACTTCACGAATGGCAGCACAGACATCGAAACCATTGCGACCGGGCAGCATCACATCGAGCAGGATCAGATCGTAGACACCCGCCAACGCCCGGCTCAGCCCGCTGATGCCATCGATGGCGAACTCGACATCAAAACCGTGATAGACGAAGACGTCGACCAGCCCAGTGCGAATTGCCGGCTCGTCTTCCACGATCAGGATACGGGGTTTGCGCTGCACGGCGTAGAAGGTCCAATGGCCCGGTGAGCGTAGCAATGTCACGCCCGGCGCGCATGTAAATCGTTTGTAAAGTCCGTACCGAAGAATTTGCCGAATCCGTCCTGGAGCGTGCCGGTCGCGACTTCTAGCCTGTGCTTCCCACAACGGCTGGAGCCTGCCATGTCATCGCGTAACCGTCTGCATCAGTACGTTTGTCTTGCGTTGCTTGTCACAGTTTCGTCGGCGCATGCCGTGGCGGTGACCGATCAGGACAATCCGGCCATCGACATGACTGGCTACCTCAGCGTCTCTGCAGAAGCAGCAATACACCGTGCCGAGCGCCGGATCAGCGAAGCGGAGTTCCTCCGCCTCAGTCGCGAACCAGGCACCATCGTTCTGGATGCACGCAGCAAGCAGAAGTACGATCAGCTGCACGTGCAGGGCGCGATCAATCTGAGCTTTCCAGACATCACCGTGGACAGCTTGGCCGCAACGCTGCCCAATCCTGACACCCGCATCCTGATCTACTGCAACAATAATTTTCTCAATGCCCCGGACGCTTTCCCGACCAAAATCGCCCAGGCCTCACTGAACCTGTCGACCTATATTGCGCTGTACAGTTACGGCTATCGCAACGTCTACGAACTCGCGCCGCTGGTCGATATCCACGCGTCGCAGCTGCCGTTCGAATCCTCGCCGAACTTCAAGCGTAAGGGTCCGAGTGATATTGCCGCCGCAATCCACCCCGCCGCCGCGCCGGAGTAGGAACCGATTGGTTTCAGACCCGAATGGCACTTACTTAAGCGCAAACCTGCTGTTGTAGGCTGGCGGTGAGCGCAGCGAACCCCAGCAAACACGCACGACTGCTGGGGTTCGCTG
>JANMUE010000552.1:0-7328 GCA_031391205.1 Lysobacterales bacterium
TATTGGTGCTCTTGTTAAATCCGACGATATTCTGGCGTCGGGTTCCGCATCGCGGGACCCGACCTGCCGGGACCCGACCTACGTCTGCGTTCATGGAATTATCTCGAACAGCCCTGCCGCGCCCTGGCCGCCACCGACGCACATGGTGACCACCGCGTACTTCACGCTACGACGCCGGCCTTCGATCAGTGCATGCCCAACCAGGCGCGCTCCACTGACACCGAACGGATGCCCGACCGCGATTGCGCCGCCGTTGACGTTGATGCGGTCGTGCGGGATGCCCAGAGTGTCCATGCAGTACAGCACCTGCACCGCGAAGGCTTCGTTCAATTCCCAAAGCCCGATGTCATCGACCGTCAAGCCGGCGCGCTTGAGCAGCTTCGGCACAGCGAATACCGGACCGATGCCCATCTCTTCGGGCTCGCAGCCGGCGACGGCGAAGCCGCGGAAGATGCCCAGCGGCTTGAGTCCCTGGCGTTCGGCATAGACTGAGTTGACAACGACCGCCGCCGAAGCACCATCGGAAAACTGACTGGCATTGCCCGCCGCGATTACGCCACCGGGAAGCGCGCTGCGGATTTTGGCGACGCCTTCATAAGTCGTGTCCGCGCGAATGCCTTCGTCGCTGCTCAGCGTGACTTCCTCACTGCGCAGCTGCCCACTGTCCTTGTCGGCGATACCGGCAACGACGCGGATCGGCACGATCTCCTGATCGAAGCGTCCGGCCGCAGCCGCTGCAGCGGCACGCAGCTGACTCTCGACACCATAGCGATCCTGGCGTTCACGCGCTATGCCATAACGCTGCGCCACCAGTTCGGCGGTCTGCAGCATCGTCCAGTAGGCGGTGGGTTTGTGTTGCATCAGCCAGGGATCGCTGAGCATGTGCTGGTTGCTATTGCCCTGCACGCAGGAGATCGATTCGACGCCGCCAGCGACATAGGCATCGCCTTCGCCAGCGATGATGCGCTGCGCCGCCATGGCGATAGTCTGCAAACCCGACGAACAGAAACGATTGACGGTGGCGCCCGGTACGGTGACCGGAAGCCCGGCGCGTAGCGCAGCCTGCCTGGCGATATTGCCGCCGGTGGCACCTTCGGGCCAGGCGCAGCCCAGCAGCACATCTTCGAACGCCGCCGCTTCGATGCCCGAGCGCGCGACGGCATGTTTGATGACGTGGCCCGCCAACGTCGCGCCATGGGTCATGTTGAGTGCGCCCTTCCAGCTCTTGGCGAGACCGGTGCGCGCGGTGGAAACGATGACTGCCTGATTCACGTCGTACTCCGAATGGTATGCGCGTTTCGTTGTGCGCTGGACGCGGTTACTCCCTCCCCGATGTTCGGGGAGGGCCGGGGAGGGGTTAGGGAATGTCTATTCACTCTCATGCACTCGGGGCTGTTATCCGAGTGCATGAGAGTTGAAGTTTCGACCTTCCTCGGCGAGCTTCAACAGCAGCGGCGCCGGCAGCCAGGCCGGGCCCTGATAGCCCTTGGCGTAGCGCCGCATCGCGCGCAACACGTTGTAGAGGCCTACGCTGTCGGCATGGAACATCGGGCCACCGCGGAAGACCGGGAAGCCGTAGCCGGCGAGGTAGACGATATCGATATCCGATGCCTTGGCCGCGATGCCCTCTTCGAGAATGTGCGCGCCTTCGTTGACCAGGGCGTAGACCACACGCTCGACGATTTCCTCGTCACTGATGCGGCGGCGCGTGAGGCCCAGAGACTTCGAGTGATCGACGATCATCTGATCGACCAGCGCCGAAGGATGTGCGTTGCGATCACCGGGCTTGTAGTCGTACCAGCCGGCGCCGGTCTTCTGCCCATAGCGGCCGAGTTCGCAGAGCAGGTCCGCGGTCTTTGAGTACGTGATCTCGGGTTTCTCGACATAGCGCCGCTTGCGTATGGCCCAGCCGATGTCGTTGCCGGCCAGATCGCCGACGCGGAACGGGCCCATGGCAAATCCGAAACGCTCGAGCGCGCGGTCGATCTGCTGTGGCAGCGCACCCTCGTCGAGCAGGAATCCGGCCTGGCGGCTGTACTGCTCCAGCATGCGATTGCCGATGAAGCCATCGCATACACCAGACACCACCGCCGTCTTGCCTATCGTCTTGCCGATCGCGAGTGCGGTGGCGAGCACATCTTTCGCTGTCTTCACACCGCGTACCACTTCCAGCAGCTTCATCACATTGGCCGGGCTGAAGAAGTGCATGCCCAGCACATCCTGCGGGCGTGACGTATACGCCGCAATCCGATCGACGTCCAGTGTCGAAGTATTGCTGGCGAGAATGGCGCCGGCCTTGGCGATACTGTCGAGCTTGCGGAACACCGTCTCCTTCACCGCATAGTCTTCGAACACCGCCTCGATGATCAGATCGGCATCGGCCAGATCGGAGTAGTCCAGCGTGGGCTTGAGCAACCCCATGCGCTGCTCGACTTGGGCGGCCGTGATGCGCCCCTTCTTGGCGCTTCCCTCGTAGTTGCCGCGAATCGTGGCGAGGCCGCGCTCCAGCGCTTCGGGCTTGGTTTCAAGAATAGTCACCGGAATACCGGCATTGAGGAAATTCATGCTGATGCCGCCACCCATGGTGCCGGCGCCGATCACGCCGACCTTACGGATCTCTCGCAGCGCGATATCGCTGCCGATATCGGCAACTTTAGATGCCGCGCGCTCGCCGAAAAATCCATGACGCAGTGCCTTGGATTCCGGCGTCTGCACCAGCTCGGAAAACGCCTTGCGTTCGATCGCCATGCCTTCATCGAAGGGTTTGAGTGCCGCGGCCGCAACCGCATCGACGCAACGCAGTGGCGCGGGATATGGACCGGCCACAGACTGTACCGCGCCGCGCGCGAAACCGATGAAGGAATCGGCATTGGCGTGCTCGACTTTCCAGTCGCGTACACGGGGCAGCGCATCGCTCGATGCAGCGGCCTTGCCCGCGATGGCGATGGCTTCGATCAGCGGATCGCCATCAACAACCGCATCGAACAGGCGCGTACTGGCCAGCTGCGCCGCAGCGACCGGTGTACCCGAGACAATCATATTGAGCGCGGTTTCCAATCCGACAGCGCGCGGCAATCGCTGCGTGCCACCGGCACCGGGCAGAAGGCCGAGTTTCACCTCGGGCAAGCCAATCTTCGCGCCGCGTTCGGCGACACGGAAATGCGCACCCAGCGCCAGCTCCAGCCCGCCGCCCAGCGCCAAGGACTGGATCGCAGCGACGATGGGTTTGTGGCTGCGCTCCAGCGCTGCGATGACACTGGGCAGGCTCGGTTCCTGTTCGGCCTGCGGCGTATTGAATTCGCGGATATCGGCGCCGCCGGAAAACGCGCGGGCATTGCCGGCGATCACGATGCCTTTGATGGCCGCGTCGTCGAGTGCGCGATCCAGGGCATCGACCAGTTCGCGGCGCGTGACGATATCCAGACCGTTGACGGGTGGGTTGTGCAGCCGCAGTACGGCGATACCGTTCTGCGCTTCGTAGTGGACGCTCATGCTGATCCTTCCCGACTCGGGTGTTGACCGTTAGTTTCGTTTAACGAAACATTGTTTCCAAAAATTCAAAAATGCTAACTCGCGGATCGACCGCAGACAAGTTGCTGTTCCGCCAATCTGATTTGCAACTACGCCTTGATCAGCAAGGATTATTAGCCGATAGGCACTTATAACATACCGTGGAGTATGGGTCATGACGGTGGCTTGCCTTCACTACAACGGAATCCTACGATGTATGTCGTTTGTGGAATCATGTTTTGCAATACAAAATATGCTTGGCGTTCTGCAGTGCGCAAACGGATCCTTGATTGATCGTTGGCGTCGCATCGCGGCCAGGCGGACCGTAGAAATCACCGAGGCTGCCAAGCGCAGGGCAAGAATGGATTTTTCCTACACCCCGAAAGTGCAGGCGATGCGCGCCGAGTTGCTTGCGTTCTTCGATCGCCAGATCTATCCCAACGAACAGCGTTTCAGCGCCGAGATCGCGGCGAATCGAGCGGCCGGAAATGCCTGGCTGCCGACGAAGATCATCGAAGAACTGAAATTGCAGGCGCGCGCAGCCGGCATCTGGAATCTGTTTCTCCCGCACTCCGAGCGCGCGCCCGAAGGTTTGAGCAATCTCGAGTACGCGCCGCTGTGCGAGATCATGGGCCGGGTGCTGTGGGCATCGGAGGTATTCAACTGCTCGGCGCCCGACACCGGTAATATGGAAACCCTGGAGCGGTATGGCAGCGAAGCGCAGAAGGATCTCTGGCTGGAGCCACTGCTGGCCGGCGAAATCCGCTCCGCATTCCTGATGACTGAGCCCGCGGTGGCGTCGTCGGATGCGACCAACATCCAGTGTTCGATTCGCCGCGACGGCAATGACTATGTGATCAACGGCCGTAAATGGTTTGCATCGGGCGCCGGCGATCCTCGTTGCAAGCTCTACATCGTGATGGGCAAGACCGATCCCGAAGCCACCTCGCATCAGCAGCAGTCGATGATCCTGGTGCCGGCGGACACGCCGGGCATTCGCGTCATTCGCCCGCTGCCGGTGTTCGGTTACGACGATGCGCCGCATGGGCATATGGAAATCGAACTGAGCGACGTGCGCGTGCCCGCTGACAGCATCCTGCTCGGCGAGGGCCGCGGCTTCGAGATCGCACAGGGTCGGCTTGGGCCGGGGCGCATTCATCATTGCATGCGTACCATCGGCGTGGCAGAGCGGGCATTGGAACTTCTGTGCAAGCGCGTGCAGACGCGAGTCGCCTTCGGCAAACGCATCAGCGAATTCAGCGTCTGGCACGAGCGCATTGCCGAGGCGCGCTGCATGATCGAGCAGGCAAGGCTGCTGACACTCAAGGCTGCCTACATGATGGACACCGCCGGCAACAAAGTCGCCCGCAACGAAATCGCCATGATCAAAGTGGTGGCGCCCAATGTCGCCTGTCAGATTCTGGATTGGGCGATACAGGCGCATGGCGGCGCCGGCGTCACTGAAGATTTTCCATTGGCAGCTGCCTATGCCGGCATCCGCTCACTGCGTCTGGCCGATGGACCTGATGAGGTGCATCGCACGACGATCGCCAAACTCGAACTCGGCCGGCATGCCGAGCTCGTGACGCAGAAGAAGCACTGACCATGGGTAGCCCAAAACGCAATATGGAGTTGTTCGGTTTGACGGTGGATGCCGAGCACCCGCAGTTTGTCACCGCAGTTGCGCGCGGCTTCGCGATCCTGCGCTGCTTCGAGTATGGCGAGCAGTACCTCGGCAATCGCGACATCGCCGCGCGCACCGGCCTGCCCAAGCCCACGGTGTCGCGGCTGACGTTCACGCTGTCGTCGCTGGGCTATCTGAGCTATTCGCCGGCGCTGGAAAAATATGCGCTGGGCATCGGCGTGCTGGCGCTGGGGCATGCCTTCATGAAGGGCAATGGCGTGGTCGATATCGCCCGTCCGCTGATGCACGAACTCGCCGATTACTCGCAGGCGGCGGTGATGCTGGCGCTGCCTGATGGCATGCGCATGGTGTTGCTTGAAGTCTGTCAGGGCGATCCGATGTTCCAGATGAAGCTGGAGCCAGGCTCACGCGTGCAGCATGGCTCGACTGCACTCGGTCGTGCCCATCTGGCCGCCGTGCCGAAGGAAGTCTTTGAGCGCAGCCTCGCGGAGATCGAGCACGAATGCGAACCGGCGCAATGGAAAAAAGTGCGCGGCGGCATAGTGCGTGCCCGTCAGGACTACGAACAGTACGGGTTCTGTTTTTCGCTCGGCGACTGGAACCCGGATGTGTTTGCGGTCGGCGTACCGATGATCTCGGCGGATCGAAGCCGCATTCTCGCGTTCAATTGCAGCGGGCGATTGTCGATGATGACGCGCGACAAGTTGCTGCATGACTTTGGACCGAAGTTGGTGGCGTTGCGCAATGCGGTGTATGACCGCACCGCCGGGCGCTTTTAACTGCCGGGCGGTCTTATGGAACCTCTGAACAAGTCCGGAGCCGCGATAGCCCCCTGAGTCAGGGGGCGAAAAACCGCAGGTTGACCAGCTGCGCTGTTAAAAACGACCAGCTCCGCTGTTAACAACCGGGGTGTGGCGACACTAAGCTGCAGAGCGAGGTTGAAGTGATGACTTATTCAGAGTTTCCTTAAGTAGGGTGGGTGACAACCCACCATTCTCGAATTTTCAACGATGGTGGGTTGTCACCCACCCTACGGGATTGTAATGAAAGCCATCGTCTGTTCCGCCTACGGTCCGCCCGCGTCGCTGCAACTGCTGGATATTCCTTCGCCCGAGCCGGGACCGAAGCAGGTGCTGATCCGCACCCAGGTCGCCGCCGTCAATTTTCCCGACACGCTGATCATCCAGGGCAAGTACCAGTTCAAGCCGGCGCTGCCGTTCACGCCGGGCGGAGAGGTTGCCGGGGTAGTGACCGCGGTCGGTAGCGAAGTTGCGCATCTGAAGCCCGGCGACAATGTGGTCGCGCTGTGCATCGCCGGCGGTTTTGCCGAAGAGGTGGTCGTCGATGCGCAACTGGTTGCGCCATTGCCGGCCGGACTGAGCGATGCCGAAATCGAAATCGCCGGCAGCATGACAATGACCTACGGAACCTCCTTGCATGCGCTGAAGGATCGCGCTTTGGCGCAGGCAGGTGAAACCCTGCTGGTGCTTGGCGCTGCCGGCGGTGTGGGCCTCGCGGCCGTCGAGATCGGCAAGCTGCTCGGTATGAAGGTGATCGCTGCGGCATCATCGCCAGAGAAGCTGCAAGTCGCGCAGGCGCATGGCGCCGACGAGTTGATCGACTACAGCAAGGAAGAACTGCGCGAGCGACTCAAGACCATTACCGCCGGGCGTGGCGTCGATGTGGTCTACGATCCGGTCGGTGGCGCCTATACGGAGCCGGCGCTGCGCAGCGTCGGTTGGCGCGGCCGTTATCTGATCGTCGGATTCGCCGCCGGCGATATTCCGCAGATCCCGATCAACCTGATGCTGCTCAAGGGCAGTGCCATGCTCGGTGTGTTCTGGGGTGAATTCGTACGCCGCGAACCCAAGGCCAACGTCGCCAATATGCGGCTGTTGTTCGAATGGCTGCAGCAGGGCAAGATCCGTCCACTGATCTGGGCACGCTACGCACTCGCCGATACGCCGCGGGCGCTGGAGGCGCTGCAGGCAAGGCAGGTCACGGGTAAGGTAGTGGTGGTGCCAGGAAAATAGGAATGTCGGAGCGGCGTGAGCCGCGATTGCATCCGCTTCGGCGGCGGTGAGAATCGCGGCTCACGCCGCTCCCACACCCGCCGCTTTGGCACCTTCAGGCGATCATCGCCTCCGGCATGTTCGGCAGATTGCCACTGCCC
>JANMUE010000607.1:0-19809 GCA_031391205.1 Lysobacterales bacterium
TGATCGAACTCGCCGGGCTACTCGGCGCGACCGCTCCGGCCATGCGCGTCGACCTCGTTGCCTACACACTGGAAGAACCGCCTTACTTCGCCACCACCGCCATGGGCAGCTATATGCATGCGGAGCAGCTCAGCAAGGCCGGCGTCGCGGTGCGCCTGATGATCTCGCTGGAGATGATCGGCTACTTCACCGATGCGCCCGATAGCCAGGACTATCCCGCATCGGCGATGGCGTTGTTCTATCCGAGCGTCGGCAATTTCATTACCGTGGGTGGTCGCTTCGGCGAAGCCTCGATGGCGCGTGCAGTGAAGGCGCGCATGAGTTCGGCCAGCGATCTGCCGGTGTACTCCTTCACCGCGCCCAGCCATGCCTACGGCATCGATTTTTCGGACCACCGAAACTACTGGCATTTTGGCTATCCGGCAGTGATCGTTTCCGACACCGCGTTCTTCCGCAACCGCAACTACCATACCGCCACCGATACTGCCGACACGCTCGACTACATACGCATGGCCAAGGTGGTGCAGGGTGTTTACGCGGTGGTGCGGGACGCCGAGAAGCTGTAACTGTTGTAGGGCAGACGTGCCGCCTGCCATATCAACTCTTCCGCAGCGTAAATACGGCGAGCCGAACTGGCTCTGACGGGCATAAGCAAGTTCAGCCTCAGCCGGCAGTGCAGTTTGAAAAGTAGGCTGGCGATGAGCGCAGCGAGCCTCAGCAGACCTGCATATTGGCTGGGGTTCGCTGCGCTCACCGCCTGCCTACGATTCGCCTTCGTTCACCATAATTTTAAACTGCACCACTACCCTTGGCGCCCTCGCTTCTTGTGCGTGATAGCATTAGTGCCAGCAAAGTGCAGGCAGGGTGACATCATGGCCACAGTCAGCATTCGCGGGTTGGATGACAAAGTGCTCAAGCGACTTAAACGCCAGGCGCAACGTGAGGGCAGCAGCCTGAACGGTCTGGTTGTGCGGCTGTTGCAAGGCGATGCGTCGGGCGTGTCCGGGAAGTCATCGCTGCAGCGTTTCGACGATCTCGACGCGTTGGCCGGTACTTGGAGCGTGCAGCAGGCGCAGGCGTTCGGACGCGTCACGGCTGCCTTTTCCGAGGTCGATCCGGCGCTCTGGAAGTAATTCGGCATGCGTCCCATAGCCATCGACACGAATGCCTACACCGCTTTCAAGCGCGGAGACACGGCCGTGGTCGAAGTGCTGCAGCATGCCGCCGACATTCTGGTCAGTGTCACCGTACTTGGAGAATTGCTGGCTGGCTTTGCGGCGGGGTCGCGCGAAAACGTAAACCGGCGCGAACTTAAGCTTTTCCTCGATTCACCGCGTGTGCGTATCGTGCCCTGTACGTCAGCGACCGCGGATTCATATGCGCTGATCTACGCCGCGTTACGGCGCAAAGGGCAGCCGATTCCGACCAATGATCTATGGATTGCGGCCAGTTGCCTTGAACACGGCGCCGCCTTGTTGACGCTCGACGCTCACTTCGAGCATGTGGGCGGCCTGCGTTGTGGCTCGAATCTGGATCAGTTTGCGCCGTGAGCGGGACCCTTGCTGCAGGAATGGCCAGCAAAGATGTCACGAAAGACCTGGCAATCCTGCAATTGCCCAAGACTGAAGGCGTGACGCCTCCTTGCCTTCGGCGGCGAGTGGCGGCTCAATGCAATCCCAAATAGCGGGAGACCAATCTAATGCGCGGCGACATCATGTTTCGAATATACGGCGTCCATGGCGGACGCAAGGAGGACACCTATCTGGGGGTCTTCCGAACCAAGCAGGAAGCAATCGCGGAAGTGGAGAAGCTGAGCGCGAGTGAAATTAATGGCCTGACCTGGGCCAGCCAGTATCACAACAGGGGTTTTGAGATCCGCGAGGCGGCAGTCGACACCGATTTCGAAATTCCGTCGCATCCAGCACCACGAGAGCGCTACTGCATCAGGGTGGCCGCGAATCCCGTTCGTCCAGGTGCATGGAACACGTCAGTCGTGGAAGTACTCCGCCGAGGTGCCAATGCTGGTGACTTTGAAACCGTCTGCGACTACAAACGCAACCACACCATGTTTGAAACCTTTGAACCCTTCCGGCAAGGGGCCCGCGACTTCGCTTTGATCTCCAGGGACTACACTACGACTGCGGTACTGGACCTGGGCTCAGGGGCTGTCGTTGCCGAAGAGGGCGGTAGCGGCTCGTCGGAGTCGGGATTCTGTCCGGTTGGTTTCTACGTGCCGGACTGGTGGGATGTGAACGATGCTTCCACGCTTCCGGCAAGCACGTACTGGACCACCGACTGCGAATGGCCCATAGGTGCCTTCGGATTTGTTTGGGGGTGCATCTGGGGCGATGACAGTTCGTGGAAGGTGCAGTACCTGGACCTGAGCCGCATACAGCAAGGCATCATTGTTCGCGACCAGCGCTTCGGCTATGTCGAATTGGCAACCCACAGCTATCAAAGTCCCTGCATGTCACTCGATCCACCCGCGCCGGGGAGAACCGCACCACCATTTATCGACATCTCCAAGCGCAAGGGACTCACTAACGTCACTTTTGCTATTGAGATGGGCTTCGATCTGGACTCAGGCAGATCGGCTGAGTGGCAGCGTTTGAAGGTTGCCAATATGGAGTGATATCGATGCTGTATGGGTGACATTTCCGCAGGCAAACTTAGATGGCTTCTGGACTCAAAGCTGCGGATCGAAAAAGAGCCAGACTCTTTACGACGTCACAAGGACCACGGAACTCCTGAGCCTTCGAGTTCCCATCGCAGCGTCATCGCAGTCGCAGCGTTCTGCAGTGTGGGCATGAGGTGAGCTGATGAAATACCCCTTCTCCAAAGCACACGTAGCAGTTCAGGAGCGATGGACTTGGGAATTTCATGCTTGATCAAGTCGACTTTGGGGCCATCGCATCTGTCGATAATCAACTCATCCAGCGTTGGCCAGCGTCCATTGCCGAGATAGAACTTATCTCCAGCTGCGGCGACGGTGAACAAGCCTTGCTGAGCGCGCAAGAATCCATTCGACTCGCGAAAGGTTCGCACGATTCGGACTGGAGACAGTTCATCTATGTCGTCTTCAAGCTCTGACTTGTTGAGAGCCCATACGACAATATTCTCGGATCCAAGATGGCCGTGCGTCAGGTAATCCGAAGCTGCAAAGAACAGTGCAACAAGCGGATCAAGGGACCAGTCCAGCAATCGAGTAGGAACCCCAAAGTGCTGAGCGGCAGCAAAGTCCTTGCCAAATTCGTGCCTCTCAAGCTCCGACTCAAATTTCCAGTCTGCGTCCGCCATCGATGAGACCCGACTACCCATTTCCTCAAGCGGCGGATTCAGTCCAAGTTCGTCAGCGAACTTGATGAACTCCGATACCGCACGCGTTTCCGCGTACCAGTTTTCGTACATGCGCCTGTGGCGTTCCCAGTTTCCATCCCGCCCTTTCGTGAGTCGCGAGAACGCGGTTTCGATTTGCCTGCCGTCGCGACGGATGATTGCGTTGTACTGATTGGGCAATGGATGGCGCCAAGCAGATGGGAGGAGAGAGAATCCCGATTCCCCCATTCCGCGAAACACCCAGTCCAACTCTGCTCCATTCCCCCATCTATTGGATGCCGGCTCGAGGTGCTTAATAATGTCCGCCGCAGTGCTCAAGTAAACAGTCGGTGCTGATGTCATCGGGCTGTCTCCAAACTGGCGATCATTTCAGATTTCTAATCGAATACTGTTGTGATTAGCAAATGTCGGTAGCCGCTCGACCTCCACAGTCTCCATCGAAACTTCACCTAGGCTGTAGACGATTGTCAGCATGCAACGTCTAGGGGTGTTCGACCGGATGCGCATTCATATAGCCCAACGCCATCGCCGTCATCGCTTTTACACCGAGTACCAGTCCGCCTTCCTCGATGCGGAACTCCGGAGTGTGGTGTCCCGGAGCATCGTCTTCGGAAATTTGCGCTGATCTTCCGCCGAGTGCGATATACATGCCGGGCACCTTCTGGGCGATGAAGGAGAAGTCTTCAGCGCCGGTGACAGCGAGTTTGTCGTCGACTTTTCCGGGTGCGACGGCTTCCAGCACCGGGCGCATCTGGTCGGCGAGTTCGAGGTGGTTGAAGGTAACCGGATAGGCTGAGTTCAGCGGAATCTGCACGTCCACCGTCGTGCCCATGCCTTCGGCGACGCTGTTGGCAATGCGGCGCACGCTGTCGTGCAGATGGCTGCGGTCTTCCGGCGTGAGCGCGCGCAGCGTGCCGATCATTTCGACTTCGGACGGGATGATGTTGGAGCGCACGCCGCCGCTGATCCTGCCGATGGTGACGACGGCGGCATTGTGCGTGAGCTTCATCTCGCGGCTGACGATGGTCTGCAATGCGGTGATGATATAGGCCGAGGCGACCACTGGGTCGGCGCCCTTCCACGGGTAGGCGCCATGCGATTGGCGGCCCTTCACCAGGATGCGGAAGTCATCGACACTGGCATAGACGCCACCACGCCGCCAGCCGATACGTCCGGTCTCCAGCGACGAGTCGATATGCAATGCAAACGCGGCGTCGACTTTCGGGTTTTCCAGCACGCCCTCCTTGACCATCAATTCCGCGCCGCCTTCCTCGCCCTCGGGCGCGCCTTCTTCGGCGGGTTGGAAAACGAACTTGACGGTGCCGGGAAGTTGCGCGCGCATCGCCGTCATCACGTCGGCCACACCCATCAGGATGGCGACGTGGGTGTCATGCCCGCAGGCGTGCATCACGCCGACTTCGGCGCCGTTGTAGGTGCTGCGTACTTTCGACGCGAACGGCAGATCAGCGGATTCGGTGACGGGCAGTCCATCCATATCGGCACGCAGCAAGACCACGGGTCCCGGGCGTCCGCCACGCAGCACACCGACGACGCCGGTATGCGCCACACCGGTCTGCACTTCAAGGCCCAGCCGCGTGAGATGCTCGGCAACTATCTTGGCGGTGCGGAACTCGCGATTGCCAAGCTCGGGATGCTGGTGGATGTCGCGCCGCCATGAAATGACCTGCGGTTCGATGCTGTCGATGCGCTTCAGCGTGGCTTGGTCGAGAGCAGACGATGCCGTGGCGAAGGATGAGGCCAATAGCATGGCGAATATGGCCGTGTTCGTTGCTGCGCGCATGCAGTGCTCCAGTGGAATCGACGCGGAGGCGTCGCATCCGCAGAGTGTATCAATACGTCTTCTCCTACAACCCTGCCGGTTCTTCGCCTCGCGCCAGCAGGCGACACAGCTCCGCCGTGGTCTCATCCATCGGAAAGCAGCATTCGATATGCAGTTCGTCGAGGGTGAGGTCGCGTGAGGTGCTGAAGGTGGTGAGGGTCGAGAAGAAGCGCAGCTCATGATGATCGCGGCGCAGCAACGTCGTCAGCAAAGGCGATGGCGGGGTTCTCAGCTCCCGTGTTCGCCATTGCGCCGGCACGCCGGGATAGCCAAGTACTTCATCGAGTAGCGCACGCGTAGTCTGGTCATTGGGCGAGGCGGCGACCGCGTCGTGCAGATGGCGGATCAGATCGCCGGCGACTTCCTCCCAGTTGCCGACAGCCGCGCGCAGATCATCAGGATCGAAGATTTGCCGAAACATGTTGCTGTGCTGGCTGGGGCGCCCCTGCATGACGAACTGGTTCACCCGTGCGGCTGCCTGATTGGCTATCAGCACATCCCAGCGTCGGTTGAGCACGAACGCGGGATAGGGCTCCTGCTGCGCCAGCATGAAGTCGATGGCGCGGCGTACCTGCGCCAGTTCCTCGGCATCCAGCGCGGTTTCGGGGTACTGCGGCGCGAAGCCGGCCGCGTTCAGCAGCGCATTGCGTTCACGCAGCGGCACCTCCAGCGCATCGGCCAGGCGCGCGATCATGTCGCGACTGGGCTGTGCCCTGCCGGTTTCAACGCAGCTGAGATGGCGCGTCGACAGCCCCGCAACCAGGGCGAGATCGAGCTGGCTCAGCCGTCGCGCCGCGCGCCATTCGCGCAGCAGCACGCCGATGTGGGCGGCGGCATGGCGAGGTGCTGCGCTGACGCCGATCCTGTTCATCGCGGCATCATAGCCCGCGACAGGAACGCAGCACATGACCTCGCAGGTCATGGGGGCTTGACCTCTGACATCATTGATTCCAGTCACTCGCACGGCGATCATCACCGTGCACCAGCGATGCCAAGTGTTGAGTAGGGTGGGTGCAACCCACCATTGCCCAACGTTCGAAATGGTGGGTTGCACCCACCCTACACATCAAGGGAATACGCATATGTCGGTACAGAGCGACAAGGCCAAGCTGTTCCGTTCGCTGCATAGAGCCGGCGCGCCGCTGGTGCTGTTCAATATCTGGGACGTGGGTAGCGCCAGGGCGGTGGCCGCGGGCGGCGCTGCTGCAATCGCTACCGGCAGCTGGTCGGTGGCGGCCGCGAATGGTTTTGCCGATGGCGAGAAGATGCCGCTGGATTTTGCTATCGCGAATCTGGCGCGCATCGTGGCGGCGATTGATCTTCCGGTCACCATCGATCTGGAAAGCGGTTATGGCGATAGCGCCGATGCAGTAAAGGGTTGCGTCGCCCGCGCGATCGAAGCCGGGGCCATAGGCTGCAATCTCGAAGACAGTTTTCCCGCTGACGGAACCCTGCGCGACATCGATGCGCAGGCGCAGCGACTGGCTGGCGCGAAGCAGGCGGCAGTGCGCGCCGCGGTGCCGATGTTCATCAACTCGCGCACCGACGTGTTCTTCCAGAAGCCGGCGGCAGAGCACGACCAAGGCATGGTCGCGGTCGCGCTGGAACGCGCGCATGCCTATCATCATGCGGGTGCAGATGGCCTGTTCGTTCCCGGATTGGTCGATGCGTCACTGATCGCACGTGTGGTGGCCGGATCACCGCTGCCGGTGAATATCATGGCCACAGCCGCCACACCGCCACTGGCGCGACTTGCCGGACTCGGCGTCGCCCGCCTCAGTCACGGTCCGGGGCCGTTCTTCTTGATGATGAAAGCCTTGGAGGAGGCGGCACGTTCGGCACATGCGGGGTAGGCGTTGCCCGGTTGCAACTACTGCCGCATCGCAAACTGTGCACCTCACCACAACGTGACGCCAGCACTGTCGCCTAACCTGATTCATGGGGGAGTGCGCAAGGTCTTATACCGTTTGCCTGTGAGGATTTCCCCATGTTCGTCAGCCGCTCGTTTCTTCTGTGTGTATGTGCTCTCGTGCTGGCCATGCTTCCCGGCCCGGCATCGGCACTCGCGGTTTCCTCGATCACGCCGACGCCCAATGCGTTGAATGTGGCGCGCAGCACCAGCATTACCTTGCAGTTCGACGCGCCGCTGGCGCCAGGCTCGATCACGACCAGCAGTTTTCGCGTCTGGGGGCAGATGCGTGGGCTGATGAGCGGCAGCACGGTATTTTCCAACGGCAATCAGACGCTCACCTTCACTCCGGCACAAGCGTTTTTCCCCGGCGAAATGGTGTCGGTGCAATTGGCCAAAACCATCGCCTCGACCAATGCCACCACGCTGCGACAGGCCGGCTACGCCTATCAGTTCCTGACCGTGGCAGGCGTTGCTGCCAATCCGCTGGTGCTGAACAAGATCGATACGGTGTCGGTGCGTACCAGCGCCAGCACGGTGACGCTTTACGGCGGTGCATTCGCCGATATGAATGAAGATGGCTGGGTCGACTATATGGCGATGAACGAGCAGTCCGCCGATGTGCGTGTGCTGCTCAATCGCGCCGATGGCAGTGGCCGGCTCGGTCCGGTGTTGATGCCGCCGAGCGCAGTAGGCGTGTTCGCCAGTCCCAGTGAGGTGGCCGACTTCGACAACGATGGTCAGATGGACCTCGCCACCAGCAATGCCGATCCTTCGACGGTGTCGATACTGCTCGGCAATGGCAACGGTACCTTCGATCCGCAGCAGGCGGTTTCCGTTGGCGCCACGCCGCATGGTCTGGCGGCACTGGATGTCGATGGCGATGCCGACATCGATCTGGTGGTGGCGACCGAGGGCGGCAACACGATGTCGATGATGTTGAACAACGGCAGCGGTGTGTTCGGCGCAGCAACGAATTTCGATTCCGGAGGCAATGGCGAATACGCGTTGGCGGCCGGTGACATGAACGGTGACGCCATCATGGATCTGGTCGTGGGTACGCGCAACGACAGTCAGATCCGGGTATTGACCGGCAACGGCAATGCCACCTTCACACAGACATCGAATCGCCCTGCGGGTGGGCTCACCTGGAAACTGGTGCTGGGCGATGTCAACGGCGATGGCGACATGGATGTCGCAAACATCAACTCGACCAGCAACAACGGTTCGATCCTGCTTGGCAATGGCGAT
The DNA here is from genome assembly GCA_031391205.1 of Lysobacterales bacterium. GTDB lineage: Bacteria > Pseudomonadota > Gammaproteobacteria > Xanthomonadales > Ahniellaceae > 0-14-3-00-62-12. Next base: position 8,337 of record JANMUE010000607.1, read on the forward strand.
GGCACATTGCAGGCGGCCACGACGCATCCCTTCGGCGGTCACATGGTGGCATCGGATCTGGGTGATCTGGATGGCGATGGCGATCTGGATTGGGTGACTTCCAGCTATGGAGCCGGGCGCTGGTACATATTGACCAATAATGGCAGCGGCAGCTTTACCCAGGTGCGTGAGCTGATGGCTGACAACAATGCTTCGTGCGCATCGCTATACGACTTCGACAACGACGGCGATCTAGACCTCGCACTCGCGGACGAGATCGCTGATGTGATCCAGCTCTGGCAGAACGGTGTGCAATCGACATTTGCTAATGGCTTCGAGTAATTCGAGCTGGAATCTCCGAGCGTCCGTTTCTGTGGGTCCGACCTGTGGTCGGACGCTTCTTGTTGAATCGAGTTTTGGTCGCAAGCGCGTCCGACCACAGGTCGGACCCACAAACGGCTTCGTGTAATCCTCTGCGTCCTCCCGGCTAGGGATCCGCTGAACCGGCTTCATTACCCAGTGCCGGTTTTCTGAAGCGTACGCACCGAAACCGCTACGCAGGGAACTCTCGATCTCGACACCTGCCCGTTCAACATCATGAAGCTTGCCGCGCCGTTCATTCAATTGGCGCTGCTGTTCGATGCGCCCGCGCTTTCCACTGGACAGCGCCCCAGTCTTTGAGCAAGCTGATCACCGGCCTTTTCCCAGGTTGGATCCATGGACGATCGCGCTGCTCTGGCCTTGCTGGACGCCCTGTTCGAATTGGACGACGAGGCGCGTGCGCAACGACTGCACGCCATCGCAGCGACCGATCCCGAAATGGCGGTGCGGCTGCGCCGCTGGTTGGCCGCGGACGCCGCCAGCGTGTCGGTTGATCGACGTCTGCATCCGGCGCGCTACGCCGCATTGACGGTGGACCCGATAGCGGAGTCGGCACCGGAACGTATTGGCCCGTATCGTCTGATCAGCGAACTGGGTCGCGGCGGAATGGGGACGGTGTGGCTGGCGCAGCGCGATGATGGTGAATTCCAGCAGCAGGTCGCGCTCAAGCTGATCCGCTCTGGACTCGCGGCTGCCGATGTGCAGCGTCGCTTTCGGCGCGAGCGTCAGATTCTTGCAGCGCTCGAGCATCCGAACATCGCGCGGCTGCTGGATGGCGGCGTGACCGCCGAGGGTCAACCCTGGTTCGCCATCGAGGTGGTGCGCGGTGCGCCGATCACGCGCTGGTGCCGCGCCCGTCAACTGCCTATCGATGCGCGTCTCGTGTTGTTTCTTGCGGTTTGCGATGCCGTGCAGGCAGCGCACCAGAATCTGGTGGTGCATCGTGACCTGAAACCGAGCAACATCCTGGTCGATGACACCGGCACAGTGAAGCTGCTCGATTTCGGCATCGCCAAACTCCTGGACGAGGAGCCGGGCGACGAAACGCAGTCCGAGACACGCCTGATGACGCCCGAGTTCGCTGCGCCCGAGCAGATCAGCGGTGGTGTGATCACCATCGGCACAGATGTGCATGCGCTGGGTCTGGTGCTGTTCGAACTGCTCACCGGTGCGCATCCGTTTCGCGGTGATGCGGCCACACCGTTCGCGGTGCAGAAGGCGATCATGGAACGCGAAGCGGATCTGGTTTCGCAGATCGCTGAACATCATCCCGAAAGTGCGCCGCAGTTCGGTCTGTCGGTGCGCTACTGGGTTCGCTCCTTGCGTGGCAATCTGGACACCATTGTGGGCAAGTGTCTGGAAAAAGATCCAGCGCGGCGATACGCGTCGGTGGCGTTGCTGGCGCAGGATCTGCGGCGCCATCGTGCGGGTGCCACGGTGGGTACGGGCGCTGGCCGCTGGTATCGCGTAGAGAGATTTGCGCGACGCCATCGGGGTGCGATGATCGCGGCCGGCCTGGTCGCGCTGGCATCGCTTGTCGGGATCGCCGGCGTGGTCTGGCAGGCCGGTCTCGCACGCGAGAACGCACGCGCGGCCGACCAGCGCGCCAAGGTAGCGACTGCAGTGAAAGACTATCTGACGCAGACCTTCACCCGTGCCAATCCGTGGACGGCGCATCGCCATGACATTTCGGCGCGCGAATTGCTGCTCAGCAGCGCCACCGCGCTGGACCAGGCCGAAATCGACGATCCGCTGATCCGCGGCGAGCTCTATTCGACGTTTTCCAAATCGCTGGAACGCATGAACGAGGGGCGCATCGCGAACCGCTATGCAAGCCAGGCGCTGCAGCAGTTTGCGCAGGTACTGCCAGCGCTGGACCCGCGCGTGCTGGACCTGCGCTATGACGTGATGGCCTACGACTACTATGCCAGCGACTATGCGGCCGTGCGCAGCGCGCTGCCTGATCTGCTGCGCGACATCGCGCGTGCGCGCAGCGCGCAACCGGCGGACCGCGCCTTGTTCGAGTATCACACCAATACGCGTCTGGTCGCGCTGCGCACCGATCAGGAAACTGGGGCTCTGGCGGCGGCGGAATCGGCCGCGCGCGAGGTATTGCGCAGCATCGAGACCGAGGTCGGCGACGATGCCGGATCGCGCATGACCTGGCGTTTCCATTTGAGTCTGGTCTTGTACGACCGCGGCAAGCTCGATGAAGCGGCCGAGCAGCTGAGTCTGGCATTCAGTCGCGACGCCGTTCCGCCGGCTTCGCCGCTGTGGCCGATCTGCGCGGTGCAGATGGCGAGGATCCTTGCCGAGCGCGGCGATGCCGAATCGGCACAGGCGCTGGTCGAGCGTGGTTTGGCGCGGATTGCTCAGATGTTCGGGCCGGACAGCAGTTATCACGTCTATCACGGCGAGCTGGCCGCCGAGGCCCTGCTCGCCTCCAACGCTGCGATGTCGGCGCAGACCTTGTTCCAGGCAGCGTTGCAAGAGAGCTCGGAACGCGACATGGATTTCACTCAGCGCCGTGCCGCCTATGGCATGTCGGCGAGCTCTGCCGCCATCGGTGACCTTGCCGCGGCGGCGCATTGGGCCGAGATCGCTGAGCGTGGTTATGCGTTGCGCACCGGTAAGGACAGCGTCTGGACCGCGATGGCTCAGGTGCAGCGCGCGGCGATCGCCATCGATCGGGGTCAGCCCGTCGATGTCGATGCGCTGCGTTCCATTGCGGCGCGCGCGCACGCGGCGGGATTTCTCGATGCGCCACGCGCGCAGTTCGAGACAGCACGCGCGGCCCGGCGCGTACACGACGATGCCGCTGTAGCGACGTCAATCAGGCTGGCGCGCGCCTGGTTGCTGGAACAGGGGCGTGGCGATGGTCCCCTCGCAGCGCGTATCGATCGCTTCGAATCCGGCGTGGAAACAGCGCCATCTGCTACACCCGCAATTGCATCCACCGAGTCGATTCGCGCTGCGGTTGCCATTGCGCTGAAAACGCTGGATCGGGCGCTGCACGAAGCGGCGGTAAAAAACCCTGCAGCGGCATCGTAGTGGTGCGGTATCGCGTTTGACCCGGTCTGCGCCTGACAGCCTTACAATGCGGCGATGACCGATCCCGACGCCGACATCACCGCTTTGCTGCATGCTGCCGAACGGGGCGATCGCGACGCACTCGATCGTGCGTTCGCGCTTGTCTATCAGCATCTGCGCGGCCTCGCTCACGCCCAGCGCCAGCGCGATCGGCAGGACACCTTGTCGACCACGGCTCTGGTGCACGAGACCTACATCAAGTTGGTGCACAGCCCGCAGCTGACACTGAGCAGTCGCGCGCATTTCTTCAATCTCGCAGCACGGGCGATGCGCCAGGTGATGCTCGACCGTGCACGCGCCATCGCAGCGAGCAAACGTTCCGATGGACAGGTGCGCGTGACCTTGGACGCCGAGCTGGATGCGGCTGCACCCGAGGCACCGGCGCTTTCGGCCGAATTGCTGGACCTCGATCGCGCGCTGACGCGTCTCACCGATGCCGATGAGCGACTGGCGGATCTGGTGTCGCTACGCCTGTTTGCCGGTCTGGAGTTCCCCGAGATCGCCGTGCTGCGTGGCGTTTCCGAACGCACTGTGCTGCGCGACTGGCGCAGGATCCGCGCCTTCCTGGTGACCGAACTCGGCATGTAGGCACGTAGGCTGGTGGTGAGCGCAGCGAATCCCAGCAAGGACGCCGGTCTGCAGGGCTTCACTGCCAGCCTGCGTCAGTCCATCTCGCTGTCACCCCGACCGGGGTTTAGGCGTATCCCCGAGTATGAGCGACATTTCCGTCGCCGTCCCGGAGGATCGCTGCATGACATACCCGGCTGTTCGGAAAACGACTGCGGTGGTCTTTGGACTATGCGCCGCCGTCACCGCTGTCGAGGGCGCTGAACCTGATGGCATTGACCAGAGCGCTCAGGCTGCACGCTTCCTGATCGTCGATGCGAGGGTCCAGGCATCGCCGCAGATGCGCAGCACCGACCATCGCTTCGAGGTGACAGCGGCTTTGCGCGCTGCGTCCGGCGCGGCGCGGCGCGGCGGCGCTTTCGAATTGAACGCCAGACTGGTGAATGCTGTCGCCACCGCCTGCACCCTTGCGGATCTGCCGTTCGCCAACGGTTTCGAGTGACACTCCAGGAGCGATTCATGTATCACATCGTGCGCCAGTTGATTCCGACCTTGATGCTCATTGTTGCCTTGGGTTTCGCGCTGCCAACGCAGGGCGCCAGCTTCGTCTATCGCGGATCGCTGAACGATCGCGGGGCGCCAGCGCAAGGCGAATATGCCTTCCGATTGAGCTTCTACGCGGCCGAGTTTGGTACCGAAGCGCTGGTGCCGGCAATCACGCTGGACGCAGTGCCTGTCACCTACGGCGTGTTCAATGCCGAGCTGGAACTTGCCCCGGCGCTGCAGGCGCGTGACACGCTCTGGTTGCAGGTCGAGGTTCGCGACGCGGGTGGAACCTTCGTGCCACTGGACGGGCGCAGCGCAGTCGAACCCAGCGCGGTGGTCGGGGGCGTGTGCTGGGATACCACCGGAAATTCAGGAACCAATCCGTCGACAAATTTCATCGGCCATACCGATAATCAGCCGGTGGTCCTGCGCTCGAACAACCTGATCGTCGGTACCTTGGGTCCGATCGACCTGATCAATGGTTTTGCTGCCGATGTGGTGTTGGGCTCACCGCTCAATAGCGTGGACGCGGGCATTTTTGGCGCCACCATCTGCGGCGGCGGCAGCTCGCGGCTGGACTGCGGGCCGGGCGGAAACACTTCCTGCGCCAACGAAGTCGATAATCTGTTTGGCACCGTTTCCGGCGGCTATGGCAATCACGCAGGATTCCATGGCGCGGTCGGTGGCGGGCGCTCGAATGTTGCGAGCGGGGAATCCTCTACGATACCGGGCGGCGAGCTCAACCAGGCCGGCGGCAGATCGAGCTTCGCTGCCGGATATCGTGCGAAAGTGCGCAATGCTGCGCAGGCCGGCAACTCGTCGGGCGACGACGGCAGCTTCGTCTGGGCCGATATGAGTGGCGCCGGCGATTTCGTCTCGACCGGGAACAATCAGTTCATGATCCGTGCCGATGGCGGAGTTGGTATCAATACGGCGCCCGATAATGCCGCATTGACCGTGGCCGATATGTTCAACGCGCTTCCACTGGTGCGCATCTACAACACCAGTGGCGACGATGTCGATGGTGGCGCTCTGCGCATCACCGAGAACGGTGCGGCGTTCAGCGGCGGATTCATCAAATACAACTCCGCTGGTAATACCCTCACGATCGGCACCAACATCGGCAGTGTTGACGCCAGCAGCGACGTGGCCAAGATCGTGATCCCGCGCAACGGGGTCGGTGTCGGCATCGGTCGCGCACCGGTGACCAATGCGCTTGAAGTCGAAGGCAATGCATCGAAGACCACGGCCACCGCATGGCTGGCAAATTCCGACGCGCGCATCAAGCGCGACGTCGCCCCGGTCGACGGAGCGCTGGATACCTTGATGCGGCTGCGGCCGGTCAGCTTCCGCTATACCGACGCCTATCGCGCCGCGCATCCGGGCATCGTCGATCAGCGCTATTACAACGTCATCGCGCAAGAATTTGCAGAGGTATTTCCTGATGCCGTTCGGCGCTCAGGAGAATTTCTTCCGGGCGCCAAGGCAGCGCCCGAGAACGCGATACTGCAAGTGGACGTGCACCCGGCATTGATCACGGCGATCGCCGCTACGCAGGAGCTGGCGATGAAGGATGAGGCACAGGCCGAGCACCTGGAGGCGGAAAACGTGCGCCTGCGCGCCGACAATGCGCGCATGCAACGGCAGTTGCAGCGATTGGCGCAGCGCCTCGATGCGATCGAGGTCGAGATGCAGGGCCGGTCGCCGCAGCGACCCCGCTGAACTCCCCTGTTGTCGCAATGCGGCCCGGCGCGCGCGGCCCGCTACTCGAAACCGTTGGCGAACAACACCGAAGCCTGCACTGCCGCAACGCAATCCAGAAACGGATAGGCGATGCTGCCATTGCGCGGCGTGCTGACCGTAGTGGGTGCGGCTTCAATCAGCGCCTCGATCTGATTCATTGTGGCGGCAGGATTGGCCTGCTTGAGTGCCGCCGCACAGGCCGTCACCATGGGCGCAGCCTGCGAAGTGCCGGCGAAGGTGGATGTCCCGCCACCGACTCCGGACGAGCTCACGAACGCGCCGGCGGCGGTGACATCAAGATTGCCGCCGAGGTTGCTGAAACAGGTGATCTGCTTGGCCGCCGTCGTGGCATCGGTGCAACCCAGAATGGTCGCGCTGCCGACATTGCTGTCCCAGGTGGCGCCCACACTCATCGTCGAGGCGATGCAGGCCGGTGAACTGCTGCTGGTGTTGGACGCCTGATTGCCGCTGGATGCGGTAACCGTGGCGCCAACGCCACGCAGACTGTTGACCGCTGTCGACATCGCGACGTTGAACGTAGGGCTAGCGTCGCAGTCGTTGGTAAACAGTGCGCCCGTGCCCAGGCTGAGATTGACGGCATCGACATCGGGATGATTGACCCGCACCCAGTCGATCGCTGCAATTACATCCGAAGCACAGCAGAAACTGTTGGTGGCATCGAGCACCTTGACCGAGACCAGGCTCGCCGCCGGCAGCGCACCACGCGGCGCGACATTGCCCGCACCCAGAATGATGCCGCTGACATTGGTGCCATGGCCGTGATTGTCTTCGGCCGAGCCGGTGCCCGACTGCGTGTCCAGACCATTGGGGCAGCAGCCCACGCTGCCGGCAACACCCGCGCAGAAACACTGCTGCGCCACGATGCGGCCGGCGAAATCGGCGTGATCGGTATCGATGCCGGAATCGATCACCGCGATCTTCATGCCGCTGCCATTCAGCCCCAGTCCCTGCAACGGGCTGACCTGATTCAGCACCGATGCGGTATCGGGTGCCACCACGGTGCCCGAGCCGCTGCCGCCCAGGTCGAGCCCGATGCTGTGTACACGTTTATCGCGCTCCAGCTGGGCCAGTCCGGCGGCATCGGTCTCGATGGCGAAACCGGGCACCGACAGAAAACGGCGGCGCAGCGTGAAACTTTGGTCGGGCATTGTGGACAGCACCGCATCCACCTCACGTTCGATACGCGCAACACGCTGCGGCAAGGCCTCACTGGCGCGCAATACCGGCGGTGCTTCGTGCAGCATGACCAGCACACGCTGCTGCGCCATCTGCGAGAAGGCGGCGCGCGTTTCGACATCGACTTTGCTGCTTGCCGCAACAGAGTTCGCCAACACAACCACGGCCATCACGGTCAGACCCCAATGTAGCAATCGCATTCGATGCACTCCAGGTATTCGGTTCGGCGTGCAGTTGACGTCAGATGCTGGAAGAACACAACCCGAATTCTGGGGTGCATGGCAGTTTTCACATACTGAGGCTGTCGTACCCGGCTTACTGCGCATGGGAACAATTGTCTCGCCAGGCAATGCTGCCCCGACCCAATCGCGGCGGCGCAGATGATTTCAAAGATCGCCATGCCCGAGGTTCCGATGCAGGTTCGGGATGATGATCAACGAATTCCGACATGAATCGGCAGGCGCAGCGCTAAACTACGCATCAACAAGACTACGGGATTCGGCAATGGCCTGGCGCAACACGACGGATCGTTATGGATCGCTTTCCATCACTCTGCATTGGCTGATGTTGCTGGTGTTGGCGGCGGTGTATGCCTGCATCGAGCTGCGCGAGTTCTATCCACGCGGCAGTGACCCGCGCAACGCGCTCAAGGCCTGGCATTTCATGCTGGGGCTGACTGTTCTGGTGCTGGTTCTGGTACGCATCGCCGGGCGTCTTCTTGGCCCCAGTCCGGCAATCCGGCCGCAGCCGCCAAAATTGCAGATGCTTGCAGCGCGATTGCTGCACCTTGCGCTGTACGCATTGATGATCGGCATGCCGATCGCCGGTTGGCTGATTCTGAGCGCCGAAGGCGCCAGCATTCCGTTTTTTGGTCTGGAATTGCCTGCATTGATTGGTCAGGACAAGGACCTGGCAGAAATGATCGAGGACTGGCACAAGACCTTCGGGACGGTGGGCTATTACCTGGTCGGGCTGCATGCCGCGGCGGCTCTGATGCATCATTACTTTGTACGCGACAACACCTTGCTGAGGATGCTGCCCAAACGCAGCTGAGCCCACGACACCCCAGTTTCGGGGTGGTGCGGAACATTCTGCCAATCGATCATTCTGGTGCAGCGAACCTGTCGTTCGCGCGGAGCCGGAACGATGAGCAGCAGGATGTGGATTGCGTTGTTGGTTTCATGCCTGTCGAGCGCCAGCGCCCTGGCTCAGCTGGGCAACGCCTTCACCTATCAGGGGCGGCTCGAAGACGGCGGACAACCCAAGACCGGCACCGTGGACCTGCGCTTCGATGCGTTCAACCTGCTGGCATCGGGAACGGCGGTGAACGCAGCACCGGTGATTCTCGATGCCCTACCACTGAGCAATGGCGTGTTCACTGTGCAGGTGGATTTCAGCAACGGCGTGTTTCTCGGCGACGCGATCTTTCTGGAGATCGGCGTGCGCGAGGATGCCGCTGGAGCCGCGGGCGATCCCAATGGCTTCACCACACTGACGCCGCGTCAGAGAGTAACCCCGGCGACGCCTGCAGCACGGTCTCCGCCGCGGGAGGCGGTACCTCGATCAGCAATCCGATCGCCAATGGCTTCGTGATGACCGACAGCCTTGCTCCGCTGTAAATGCAGAAGCGGCTCGGCTTCGGCGATCAGATTCAGACGATCCCGTTTTCTGGCCTCACCGCGGCATCTGCCTCGGGCAATCAGCTGGCCGGTTCCAACAACGCAACGGCTGCGCTGGATACCTTCAAGGCCTCGTTTGTCGGTCCTGCCGTGGTGTTCTACGACAGCGTGGCCGACAACCTGGTGTATCTGCACTACACACGCGAAGATTGCAGTGACCTATGAAGATCTTGCCCGGCATGTCGGAGCGCGCATGGTTGATTCTGCCCTGCTTGCTGCTGACCGCGGCCTTACTGCTGAAGTTGTCGTCGCCTGTGCACGCCGGTGAATCCGATGATCGCTACCGACTAAGCGACGCAGTCGTTGCCAAGTCGGCCGGTGGCACCTATCGACTCGATACCTACACCTTCGACAGCGGCGGCGTCAGCAGCGATGCACGCTATCGACTGCAGGGCACGGTCGGCCAGTCCGATGCCCAGGCCGCGGCCGCTTCGCCGCGCTATCGGTTGCAGGGCGGGTTCTGGCCGGAAGGTGGCGCGGCAGGTACCGGCATCTTCAAGAGCAGCTTCGAGAATCCTTGACGTCTTACGCGCGTCGACCGCCTCGATCCTGGCGGAAATGCCCTCGCGCCTGGCCAATGCGCCGCTTATTTTTCGTATTACGTGCATCATATGATGTGCAGCATACGAGAAGGACGCCTTTATGGCCCGCACCGAAACCAAGCTGGAAACCCGCCGCCGCATTGTGGCGTCGGCTGGACAGGCGATCCGCGAGCAGGGCCTGCAGAAACCCTCGGTCAGCGAGGTCATGGCCGGCGCCGGGCTGACCGTCGGCGGTTTCTACGCGCACTTCGACAACAAGGATGCGCTGTTTCTGGAAAGCCTGGACAGCATGCTGCGTGTGCGGTTGGACGAATGGCTGCAGCAATTGCCCGAGGTCGCAGCGACCGAGCGTCGCCAGTTGGCGGCGCGCGGCTATCTGTCGCGCAAGCATCGCAATCAGGCTTCGGAGCGCTGTCCGATGCCGATGATTCTGGGCGAGATGGATCGCGTCGATCCGCGCTTCCGCGAGGTGCTGGCCAAGCATGTCCAGCACTGGACGCAGGCATTGACCGATAGCGCCGACCCGAAGGATCGCGCCCGCGCGCTTGCGGCGGTCGCCACCATGGTCGGTGCGCTGAGCCTGGCGCGCGCACTCGGCCCTACTGAATTTTCCGATGAATTGCTGGCGGCGGCCAAAGCCGCCATCGCCTGATCGTCATCGCAAGCAATCCTCATCGCAGAGCAGTAAGGAGTCACATATGAACGGCCTGAATACACTTCGTGCCACCAATCAGGTGCTGGGTAATCTGGTGCCGCAGTTCACCGCCCGTCTTGCGCGCCGACTGATGATGCGCCCGCAGCAGCACGCGCCACGCGCCTGGGAGCTGCCGGCATTGCGCAGTGCCGAACAGATTACCTTCCGCTTCGGCCTGTCGGGTCTGCGCTGGGGACATAGCGGCCCCGTCGTGTTGATGATGCATGGCTGGCAGGGCCGACCCACGCAGTTCGCCGCGATGGTGCCGGCGCTGGTGGCGGCGGGACGTCAGGTGATCGCGTTGGAAGGACCGGCGCATGGCCGTTCGCCTGGAAGTGAGGCGCATGTGTTCGCGTTTGCCGAGGCGCTGCTGGAAGCATCGGCGGAACTGCGCAGCGTGGAAAGCGTGATCGGCCATTCCATGGGCGGCAGTGCCGCACTCTGCGCCATCGAGCAAGGCATGCAGGTTGAACGTGCCGTGGTCATCGGTAGCCCGGCTGCACTGCGCCGGGTATTGCATCGCTTTGCCACCACCATCGGCCTGCCGGAACCCGCCGAGCGCGCCTTCCATCACGTTGTCGATCGTCACGTCGGCATTCCCGCTGAACAACTGGATATCGCACGTTTCGGTTCGCTGCGCGATCTGCCTGGCATGGTGGTGCATGATCGCGACGACGACTCGGTGCCATTCCGCGAAGGCGAACTGCTGGCCGAGGGTTGGTCATCATCGCGTTTGCTGGCGACGCAGGGCCTCGGGCATCAGCGTGTGCTTGGCGATCCGGGTGTAGTGGCGGCGGTTGCGCAGTTTCTGACGCAGCAACGGGCGAACTGAGGCATCGCCTCCTGTTATTGGCATTGGCGTAGCGCAGTGGCGTCGGCGATACTGTCGAACATCACAGTCTGACAAGGATCTACCGTAAGCATCCGCTCCAGCCACCTTCCGTTCCGCGGATGCTCGGCAGACTCTCCTCGGTTTCACCGAGGAGGAGAGGCGTATGTCGAGATTGGCAAAGCAAGCGCGCTGGCAGAAGCGGGTGTTGGCGTTTGAGCGCAGC
>JANMUE010000003.1:0-15015 GCA_031391205.1 Lysobacterales bacterium
AGGCGTTGGGCCTGGTTCAGGCTGGTGCTCGCATAAGCCATCATCACGCCGATGAGCAGCACGCCGATGACGCTGGCCAGCGCGTTGCGTGCGACCCAGCGGCCGAGTCGATAGCGCAGGGTGGGCAGCCGGGCGCGTACCGGTCTGCACGCGAGCCAGGCTTCCAGGTCTTCCGCCAGTTGCAGGGCCGAGTCGTAGCGCTGTGCCGGCTCGCTCGCGAGGGCGCGCAGGGCGATTGCGTCGAGGTCTCCGCCCGCCGACGGACGCATCCCGGTCAGCAGTTCGCGGAGCATCAGGCCGAGCTGGTAGACGTCACTGGCAGGCGTGATGGCCAGGCCTTGCAACTGCTCGGGACTGGCGTACTGCGGCGTGAGTGCCTCGGCACGTTCGCCCGGCTCCGCGACCAGCAGCTGGGCGATACCGAAATCGAGCAGCTTGATGTCGCCACTGGCGGTCACCAGGACATTGGACGGCTTGATGTCGCCATGCACGATGAGCTTGCGGTGCGCGCCGTGCACCGCCAGCGCCACCTCGCGCAGCAAGCGCATGCGCGCGCGGAGGTCGAGGCGTTGGGACACGCACCAGTGGTCGATGCGCTCGCCGTCGACAAATTCCATCGCCAGCCAGGGATGGCCCTGGGCATCGCTTCCGGCATCGATCAGGCGGGCGATGCGCGGGTCGTCCAGGGTCGCCAGGATGCGACGTTCCTGTTCAAAACGCGCAACGAGTTCTACCGATGCGCGTTCGGCAGCCAGAATCTTGATGGCTGCAGTTTGGTTGTTATGCGTTCCACTACCCGTGGCCAACCATACCTCGGCCATTCCGCCACGCCCCAGCATGCGCGACAGACGCCAGGCACCGAGCGTGGCTCCATTCATCGGCGTAGTGGCCGCGATCGATCTGGCGACGGCGCGACCCAGCACATCATCGACGCCGTCGCGTCGAGGTTCCGCAGCGGCCAACAGTCGCTCCAGCCAGCGTGCTTCTTCGGGCCGATCGCGATGCCAGCTTGCGAGTCGTGCACTGCGCTCTTCGGGCGTCAGAGACAGCAGTTCGTCCAGCGCCTGATTGAGCGCTTCAAAGCGCTGGCCCTCGGGCAAATCGCTCACGGCGCAACAGCGGTGGCGATCCAGGCGCGGGCGCGCTTGAGGTCGCGTTGGACCTGGCGCAGATGCACGCCGGTCAGGCGCGCGATGTGCTCGGTATCCAGGCCCGCGAACCAGGCCATCTCCGCGAGTTCGGCCAGGGCGGCATCGCGTTTCGCCAATTGCGACAGCGCTTCGGTCAGACGTGCCGACAGCTCGACGTCATCGGAGCCGCCGCCCAGCGCGTCGTCCAGCGTGACGACGATCATGCCGCCGCCGCGTTTCTCGGCGACGCGCTCGCGCGCATGATCGATGATGATCTGTCGCATCACGCGTCCGCACAGCGCGTAGAAATGGCGCTCATCCTCAATGCTCAACGCACTGTGCCCGATAAGGCGTTCATAGGCTTCGTGGACCAGTACCGTGGTGCTGACCGTCGGCGTTCCACCCAGGCGCCGCAACTGCCGGCTGGCAAGCTGGCGCAGCTCGGCATAGACATAAGGAATCAGCCGATCCAGCGCACCGGCTTCTCCGCGCGCCACCGCGTGCAGTAGGGATACGGTCTGATCGGTTTCGATCATCGGGTTCACCGGCCTCTTTGCGCCCGGGACAGCGCATCTGATGCTAGCAACTGCCGTGTCGATCCGACATGAGACGTTTTCCGAAGTGCTGATTGCATCGCAGTCGCTATCGACGGCGCGTACGCTGGCTGTCATGGGTACAAACCGGGTGAGGAATTCCCTTATACGGAAAATGGCGGTGACAACGACGGGGCCAAACAGCACGTAGTGGTGCAGTTTGAAAGTAGGCTGGTGGGTGAGGTGAGTCGCTTTGGCGATGCCGTCGGGCCGGAGAGCGCAGCGAACCCCAGCAGGCGTGCATGTCTGCTGGGGTTCGCTGCGCTCACCGCCAGCCGACGATATGCCGCAGGCCCGTTCATTCGCAAACACTGCGCTCCGGTCCCGAATACTGCACCCGGATGATCGGTTTCTGCTGTGTGAAGCCATCGAGTGTGTAGCCGAATGTGCCGGTTTCGCCATTGCTGAAATTGAGCGTTGCGGTGCCGACTTCGGGTACCGGGAAGGTAGTGGCCGGACCGCTGATCTGGCTGAACGGCGTGCCCGCTGCCGGGCGGTTGAGTGCGCCGCGGAATACGCCATCAGTGCCACGTTGCAGCAAACCGGTCACCCACATCGCCTTACCGTCGTTGGCGTAGGTGTACCAGGTCAGAAAAATCAAATTGCCGGCTTCGGTGAGGTAAATGCCCCAGCCGGGTTCAAGCGGATTCCACCAGATGTCGGTGTGATTGCCCGCCTGCGTGCGCGGCAGCAGGGTGAAGCGGCACATCGGCGAAACACCGGGCGCAATGCGCTGGATGGTTTTGCTTTGGCTGATGCCATCGATGGTGTAGTCAAAGCGCAGGCGTCCGTCCTCGAGCAGCGTGTAGCGGCCGGAGCCAACGGTTACAGCGGGTTGATAGGCGGGTGCGTTGTTGATCTGGTGGAAGGGTATGCCATCGAAGCGGAACAGATCGCCCAGATAGCTGCCGTCGGCCTGACGCGTTGGTGTCGAGGTATGCCAGATCGGACGGCCCTGAGCGTTGTAGGTGTACCAGACTGGAAACAGCATCTCGCCCTGATGGGCAATGGAAATGCCCCAGCCGCCTTCCCCGGGCGTCGACCACAGTCCTGCCAGGTTGGGCTGGGTGGCGGCGCGCGGCAATGGCCAGACGAAGGCGCCGCGCGACCGCGTGAACACCGCCAGCGTGCTGAAGCCGCGATCGATCTGCATGTCCCAGACCATGACCCGTGGAAATCCTTCGAAGCGCTGCCATTGCACCAGTTCGGCATCGATGTTGTCGGTGAAATACAGGCCCCAGTCGGTGCCGACAAATACCTGGCGGCGTATCCAAGGATTGATGATCACAGAGTTCGCCGGGATATCCGGCAGGTTGCCGCTGACATTGCGCCAGCTGAAAGAACTGCAGTCGGCGTTGCATTGCACCTTGAAGACATGACCCGGTGTAGCGGGTGTGTTCTGACTGAAACCACCCACGGCTGCATAGCCAATGGTCGGTGTCTGCGGATCGGTGGCGACCTTCAGAATGGCGCGATTGGGCAGCACGGTATTGTTGTCGGTGACGTTTCGCCATTGCGACACCAAGCCGGGCATTTCGCCCAGATTGAATCCGTACCAGACATTGCCATCCTGAGTGCCGACCATGGCGACGTGTCGATCCGAGACCGAGTAGGCAAGATGAGTGATGGTCGAGCGACGATCGGTACCCAGTATCAGAGTGCCCTTGGTCAGATCCGGGCTGATGGCGGTGAAGCGTCCGGCCTCTGTAGCGGCGATAGCACCGTTGGTCGATTCCCATACGCGGACGGTGCCGGCGATCAAATGCGTGCAGCCAGCGCTTGCCGTGCATCCGCTGCCGGGAACGTTGACGTCGCCGTAGCGATAGAGATCGAACGGCATCAGGAAGTGCTTGGGCTCGGGGCCGGTTTCTCCCGGATTCCAGGCGCCCGAGGCCTCTGCCTCGGGCGCATTTGGACCATTGGTGCTGACGACCAGATCGCCGCGCTGGCTGGAGTAGTAGTAGCGCGCGCCGCGCACCGGCTCGATGCGCGCGGTGATGCCATCGCCACCCCACACCGAATTCCAGGTGCCGGCACGCAAGCTGCCGTCCTGCTGCATCACCGAGGTGCCGTTGTCCTGTGCGCCGCCGACGATGTAGCGCACCGGCGCCGTCGCAAAGTTGGCGCTGATATCGCCGGAATAGAACTCGATCGTGCTGACCGTGTCATTCAGCCAGACAAAGGTCGGGTTTGCCGCCAGCGCACCGCCGGTGTAGTAGATGCCGCCATCGTTGCCGATCAACAGCCGGTTCGGATCACCGCCGACGAAGGCGCGGGCGTGCTGGTCGATATGGGTCTTGGCGGCACTGTTGTCGGTGCACAGCAGATTGCGAAACGTCGCACCGCCATCAACCGATCGATATACCCAGTAGGCGCTGAGGAAGAGGGTTTCGGGATTGGTCGGATGCACGCTGATGCCGGCGTTGTACCAATTCTGCTGACCGGGTTCGCAGCCGCTGAAATTGGCCGGCGTAGCGCGCTGCTGCCAGCTGTTGCCGCCGTCGCTGCTACGCCAGACACCGGCGATGTCGAAGGTATCCGGCCGTATCGCTTCCAGATACATGACCTGCGGATTGCTGGGCGAGATCGCCAACTCGAGCCGTCCGATCGGCGCGAATGCTATGCCCGCACCGGTCCCAGCTGGCCAGCCGTTGTCGGGGCGTGTCAGCAGCTGCCAGTCGCTGGGGCATCCCGAAGCAGGCATAGCCGCGCGGTACAGACCGTTGGCGCCATTCCGATCGAGGTCCGGTTGCACCGGCGTGGCATTGCCGCGGGTGCCGACGCCGGCGTAGATCTGCGTGCTGCCTGCGCTGGTGATCAGTTCAAGTGCGGTGATGTCCTGACGTTGCGGCGTGGTGCCCGTGCCAAACGCATTGGTGAGACAGGGGCCACTCCAGGACTCTCCGGCATCATACGAAAGGAACAGGCCGGTTTTGGTGCCTACGACGACGCGTTGCGAGTTGCCGGGATCGACAGCGACTTTTCCGATCGCCTGATACTGCGGATAGTCGGGGGTGGTGACCGGATAGGCAGGCGTAAAGACATCTGCACCCAGCACACGCCAGGTATCGCCTGCGTCGGTGCTCTTGAGCAGCCCGGCTGCACCAAAGGAAAACGAACCAAAACGCAGATCGCCTGTGCCGGCGTAGATCACCTCGGGGTTATTCGGATCCATCGCGAGATCGCCGATGGCCTGCGAAGGAATGTGTTGGGCGTCGGTTACCGGCTCCCAGGTCGTGGCGACTGAGCAGCAGTTCTCGCTGCGCCACACACCGCCGCCATCGCTGGCGGCAAAGGCACGATAAGTATCGACATTGCCAGCCTGCAACGGCTGTGGCGACACCACGATGTCGTTGATGCGGCCAGCGTTGACGTCCAGATTGCCGCTGGAATCATCGTGCAATGGTCGGGGACCGAGCGAGGTGAAGCCGCTGGTGGAGAGGTTCTTCGCCAGGCCCAGATGTCGATGATCGCCCTGCGGGCGTGCGGAGCCTATGGCCTGATCGCCGATGCGCGCATCCTGTATCCAGCGCGGATGAAATTGTCCTGTGGGGTAAAGGTGCTGGCCAGCCATCATCTCGCCGCTGGGCACCTTGACCGTCTTACCGCGTTCGGGCGGCGACAGTTCTGACGACGGCTGGGTTGCGCAGCCGGTCATCAATGCCATGCAGAACAGTGGAAGTGGCAGCAGCTTGATCATGGATTCCTCAATGGGCGGCGCATCGAATCATAGGGCTGCGGTCGATGATCTGATTGTGCGATGCGGTTATCGAGCGATTCATCGGTGCTTGCGACAACGTCGCAATGCAGAGCGATTGTCGCGCGATTCCACCACCTGATGTCCGAATCCCTATTCGCGTTTATGCTGCGCTCACATCATGGCGCTGCGGCCGCAGGTTGCAGCCAGCGTTGCAACCACTGCTGTACTTCTCCGTAGAAGTGGCGGCTGTTTTCAGCATCGACGATCCAGTGGTCCTCATTGGGGTAGACCAGCAGGCGGCTGGGTATCTGCAACCGCTGCAGCACACTCCAGTATTCCAATGAATTGTTCATCGGTACGCGGAAATCCAGTTCGCCAACGCTCACCAGGGTGGGGGTTTTGAAATGGGCGGCCAGGCGTATCGGATTCTGTTCGCGCCATGTCGATGCCTGTTCCCATACCGGACCTCCATTGCCCACTTCACGCGAATAGATGCTGTCGCTGGTGCCCCATTGCGCTTCCAGATTGATCAGGCCGGCGTGGCTGATCAGGCAGCGGTAACGTGTGGTGGTGCCCTGCAGCCAATTGGCCAGATGCCCGCCGTAGCTGGCGCCGCCTGCGCATTGGCGGCTCGCGTCGATGAAATCGTACTTGGCAATGGCTGCATCGGCGGCGATGTTGATCTCAGCGGCGGGCGTCCTGAACGGATCGCCCTGGATCGCCTGTGCGAAGCCTTCGCCGAAGCCCGTTGATCCGGTGTAATTGGTCATCAGCACGACATAGCCGGGCGCTGCCAGCAGGTGATAGTTCCAGCGCAGAAAAAAAGTATCGCGCCACATGTTGTGCGGGCCGCCATGCATCAGCACCAGCAGCGGGTATTTCTTGTTTCGGTCGAATCCTGGCGGGCGCAGCAACAGATTGTGCACCTTCACACCGCGCGGGCTGTCGCTCCAGAAATGCACCAGCGGTGACAGTTCCAATTCCGCGGTTTTCGCCGTAGTAAAGCCGGTCAGCCGCTGATAGCCGCCATCACGCAGGTCCACGCGCACCAGTTCGGGCGGTTCGGTCGCACTTTGATACAACGCCACCGCAATCGGAGCACGTGCCGTTCCTCCAATCTGCAGATCGCTGAACATGCCACTCTGCAATCGCGATACGGATTCGGTGGTCTTGTCGCCAAGGCGGGCGTGTTCGATCTGCAGCAACCCGGCGTCTTCCACCACCACATAGGCATCACGATTGTTGGGTGCGATCGCAAACGACTCAATGGACTTCAATTCGCGCGAGGCCGTGCGTTTTGGCTCGCCGTGCATCGGCCAGGCAAATGTATCCAGCCGCGTGCTGTTGTAAAGCATTCGCCCCTGCGGTGCGACCAGGGCCAGCAGTTGTTTGCCGTTGCGGCTGAATTGCGGCTTGGAATAGCTATCGCCTTCCAGCGCGCCGTCCTTTCCGGTGAGGCGTCGGATCTTTTCACTTGCTGCATCGAGTTCGAACAGATCGGTATGGGTATGCGCATGCGCTGCGGCATGGGCATTGGTGCTGGCGACAAACACAATGCTGCGGCCATCGGTGCTCCAGACCGGATCAAGCGTCGGCACGTTCAGTTCGATACGTCCGGCGAATCCCGGTTGTTTCACCAGGTCCGAGCCCGCCAGCACATCGCGTACGATGCCACTGGCGACATCGACAACAAGCATATGCACCTGGCGCTCGTCCAGCCAGCGGTCCCAGTTGCGGATCGGAAATCCGTCGTAGCTGCGTACCTGATACTTGCGTTCCTTGCGCAGCTTGGCTTCGCGCTGGTTGTCGGCATCGTTCGCGGTGCCTGGGTAGACGTCGCTCTGGAACACGACCTGGCTGCCGTCGGGCGAGAAGCGCGGCAGCCGCGCGCCGGTGGAAAGCTGGGTCAGTCGTCTGGGCTCTGCGCCCAGCATAAGATCAAGCAAATAAAGCTGAGCCACCTCGTCGCCCTCGCGTTTGGCGACGAATACCAGCTGGCGTCCGTCTTCGCTGAAGTTCGCCTGGCTTTCTGCGAACGAATGCCGTGTCAGCCGGCGCGGCGGCGTGCTGGCGTCGGTCTTCACCAGCCAAAGGTCAGACAGGGTCTTGGCCGGGTCGTAGTCGGTTTCCGTTACGGAAATCACCGCCTGGGTGCCGTCCTGGCTGAGCACCGGCGTGGCGACCCGCGGCATGGTCCACAAATCCTCGTGGGTAATGGTGCGCTTGGCGGGCTCCGCGGCGGCCGCGGCGGTAAGTAGCAAGGCCATCATCGCCCCGCAGCGTTTCTGCTTGTTCATGCGCGCTCCGTTACTGCATGTAGAGACGGAACTGTGCCAAGTCGCGGGTCCGGCCACAAGAACGACGTTGCGGACTTGTTGTTAGTGCGCATGCTCGCGACAATGGTCGCTTTAATTCACTCGGTTCTCGGCAGCGGCTGCAGTCGCGATGCCCCGGCCGGCGCCATACCCGTCTTCTCACCTGATCTGGATGCCCCATGCCCACTCGTCGTGACCTAGCCAATGCCATCCGTGCCCTGTCGATGGATGCCGTAGAAGCCGCCAAATCCGGGCATCCCGGCATGCCCATGGGCATGGCCGATATCGCTGAGGTGCTGTGGAACGACTTTCTGCGGCATAACCCCGCCAATCCGGGTTTTCTCAACCGCGATCGTTTCGTGCTGAGCAATGGTCATGGGTCGATGCTGTTGTATTCGTTGCTGCATCTGACCGGATACGACTTCCCAATCGATGAGCTCAAGCGTTTTCGGCAATGGCATTCCAAAACCGCAGGCCATCCCGAACGCTGCGAACATCCGGCCATAGAAACCACCACCGGGCCGCTCGGTCAGGGCTTGGCGAACGCGGTGGGCATGGCCCTGGCCGAGAAGCTTCTCGCAGCGCGCTTCAACCGCGAAGGGTTCAATCTGGTCGACCACTACACGTATGCTTTCATCGGCGATGGCTGCCTGATGGAAGGCATCTCGCACGAGGTGTGTTCGCTTGCCGGCACATTGAAGCTCGGCAAGCTCGTCGTGCTGTATGACGATAACAACATCTCGATCGATGGACAGGTCGGCGGCTGGTTTACCGATAACACCCGGCAGCGTTTCGAGGCCTATGGCTGGGAAGTCATTTCCGATGTCGACGGTCACAATGCCGAAGCCGTCAAAGCGGCACTGGTCTCGGCAGCGATCGATCCGAGCAAGCCCACGCTGATCTGCTGCAAAACCGTGATCGGCTTTGGATCGCCAAACAAGGCCGGCAAGGAGTCGTCGCACGGTGCGCCGCTGGGCAAGGACGAAGTGGCCGCGGCGCGCGCCCAGTTGGGCTGGTCGCACGCAGCGTTCGAGGTGCCTGCAGATATCTATGCGGGTTGGAATGCGCGTGATCGTGGTGCTGCCTGGCAGGCCGAGTGGGATGCGTTGTGGGCGAAATACCGCGCCGCGTTTCCTGAGCTGGCGGCTGAGTTCGAGCGACGCTCGCGTGGCGAACTGCCGGCGGATTTTTCTGCGCAGGCGCTGGCCTATGCACGCAAATTGCAGCTCGAAGGCCCGGTCGTGGCTTCACGCAAGGCCTCGCAGATGGCGCTGGATGCGTTCGCGCCGCTGCTGCCGGAGTTGATCGGCGGTAGTGCCGATCTGGCGCATTCCAACCTCACATTGTGGAAGGGTTCGAAGAACGTCAACACCGATGCCGGCAACGGCAACTACATCCATTACGGCGTGCGCGAGTTCGGCATGACCGCGATCAGCAATGGTCTGGCACTGCACGGCGGCTTCATTCCGTATGACGCAACCTTTCTGGTGTTCAGCGACTACGCGCGCAACGCGGTGCGCATGGGCGCATTGATTCCGGCGCATGCGATCCATGTCTATACCCATGACTCGATCGGCCTGGGCGAGGACGGCCCCACGCATCAGCCCATCGAGCACCTTGCAGCGCTGCGTTACATTCCGAACAATCCGGTATGGCGCCCCTGCGATGCGGTTGAATCGGCAATGTGCTGGAAGCAGGCGATCGAGAGCCGCGATGGCCCCAGCTGCCTGATCTTCAGCCGCCAGAACCTGGCACATCAGCCGCGCAGCGATCAGCAACTGCAGGACATCGCACGCGGCGGCTATGTGCTGCTGGATCCGTTGAATGCCAAAGTCGAACTCATCCTGATCGCCACCGGTGCCGAAGTCGGCATCACCGTGGAAGCGGCCAAGCGACTGGATGCCGAAGGCCTGGGTGTGCGTGTGGTGTCGATGCCTTGCACACAGATCTTCGATCAGCAGCCGCTGGAATGGCGCGAGGGCGTATTGCCGTCATGGTGCCGCAGGCGCGTCGCCGTTGAAGCTGGCGTCAGCGATTTCTGGCGCAAGTACGTGGGGCTCGATGGTGCAGTGATCGGCATCGATCGCTTTGGAGCGTCGGCGCCAGCGGAGCGGCTGTTCGTCGAGTTCGGGTTCACTGCCGAGAATATTTATCAGGCGGCGAAGGCGCAGTTGAAGGCGTAACCGAAATTATATGCGGGACCTGAAATCAGCGTGGTTGTAGGGCAAGCGTGTCGCCGCCGCCTCAACGCATCCGCACGCTCAATAGGGCAAGCGACACGCTTGCCCTACGGCCGGGTTCAAGCAGCTGCCATGCGGGTCAGGCCCCGCATCGACAAATTTTCGCGCTGTGCGCAGGTTATTTGATCGTGCCCGGTAACAACGCTTTCCACTTGGGACGCGTACTCTTGCCGGACTTGATCGGCGTTGAACCAGAGCGTGCCGGTGCTGGCGCCGGCGCAGCGGTATCGTTGTCCACCGTGTCTTCATCTTCCTGGCTGCCGGTCGCCGGCGGGCAGGACGCGGCCTGGTCGGCCGAGTAGTTGATCGTGGGTTTGGCGAATGCGCCAACGCTCAAAAGCAGCGCCAAAGCGCCCAGCGAGCTACGAATCAGTATGCTGTGCATTGCCCCGATCTCCTGTGTTGACGGGGTGGAAACCATTTCGGGATATGAAAAAGACGGGGCAGAGCGGAAGCGTTAACTCCCTCACCGATATTCGGAGAAGGCTGGGAGGGGAAGGGAGGCAACTTGCAATATCGCCATCGTTCCGGGTAGTGCCGCAAGGCGCAAGTGCTAGTGGCCAGTACTTTCGTCATGGTTTGTCAAATTTGATCTGTTGCGTCGCAGCAAGCGATGGGACCGGTCGAACGCCTACACTTCCGACTGAGCTCCGGATGCGGCGACGTCACGTTATCGGAGAACAGGGTCTGCGGCCGGACGTTCGGCGCGCGCAGTGTTCGCTTCGGCGCATCGGAGCTTGGAGTCCAGCTTGGGGAGCATGGAGTGGCGGCCAGTCTGTCGGTACAGCGACTGTCGGGATATGGATTGCGGCGCGCGATTGCGGCCGGAATCCATCGTCTGGTCGCGCGGCGCGATGAGCTCAACCGCATCAACGTGTTTCCGGTTCCGGACGGTGATACCGGCACCAATCTTGCATTCACGCTGACCGCTGTACTGGGCAGCATACGCGCGCCGCGGTTGGCCAGCGCCGGCGAAGTACTGCGTCGCGCCGCTGCCGAGGCGATCGACGGCGCGCGCGGCAATTCCGGCGCGATCATGGCGCAGTTTCTGCAAGGCATCAGCGAAGCGCTGGGCCCAAGCAAATGGGTGACGCCGGAGACCATGGCGCGCGCGGTGAGCATGGGTTCACGACTGGCCCGTGAGGCCATGGCCGAGCCACGCGAGGGCACCATCCTCAGTGTCATTCATGCCTTCGCCCAGGATTGGCGACAACAGGTGGACGCCGGAGTCGGCGATTTTCGCAGCAGTTTCCTGCACGCACTGGACGAAGCACGCGAAGCGTTGCGGCGTACGCCCGAGCAGCTCGCTGTGCTGCGCGCGGCCGGCGTGGTCGATGCGGGGGCGCGAGGGTTCGTCGATTTTCTTGAAGGTATTGCCGACTACATGGAAACCGGACGTGATGTGGTCGTCGAGGTCGGCGCTGACGACTTGGCCGAAGACGGCGTCGACGTCGCCACGGTGCCGAGTTTCGATGATCAGCATCGCTACTGTACCGAGTGCATGATCAATGCCGAGTCGGTTGATCGTCTGGCACTGAAAGGGGCGCTGCTGGCGCTGTCGATTTCCAGTCTGGTGATTGCCGGGACGCGTGAAAAAGTGCGCATTCATGCCCATGTCGATGACCCTGGGCAGCTGTTCGAAGTGGCTGGCCGCTATGGTCGTGTCAGCAGCGAGAAAGCTGACGATATGCGCGCACAGACGCGCTCAGCGCACACACTGCGTACGCAGGTGGCGATTGTTGCCGACAGCGGCGCGGATGTGCCGGCGGAGGCTTTGGAGCGACTGAATATCCATCTGGTGCCGGTGCGAATATCGATTGGCGGCCGCGATTATCTCGATCGGGTTTCGCTGTCGGCGCGTGAGTTCTACAACGAAATCCGTACCAGCCCGATTCCGTCGCGGACTTCACAACCGCCGCCGGGAGATTTCCGGCGCCTGTTCGAATTTCTGTTATCGCATCACCACCAAGTCGTCGACGTGTCGTTGTCGCGCGCACTCAGTGGCACCATGCAGTCCGCCGAAAGTGCGGCGACGCGGACCGACCTGGCCCGCGTCCATGTGGTCGATTCGCGCAGTTGCTCGGCAGGTCAGGGCTTGCTGGCGATCTGGGCCGGCGAGGCGGCCCAGGCCGGGCTCAGCGCCGAGGCCATTGTTGCCGGACTGGAGCGGATGAAGTCGCGCACGATGCTGTGGGCGGTGGTGCGCGATCTGCGTTATGGCGTGCGTGGCGGGCGGGCGCCCAAGCTGGCATTGCCATTGACACGGCTGCTGCGCTTTGTGCCTATCGTGCGCGCCAATGCCCTAGGCAGGCTCAGCATTGCCGGTGCGCTCTGGGGCAAGCAGCAATTGCCCGAGCGCTTTGCGCGATCCATCGCGAGGCGGCTGAATCCGCGGCGACGTTGGCGCATCATCGTCGGTCATTGCGACTGTGCAGATGATGCCGAGCGACTGCGTGCCGAGTTGCAGCGACGCCTGCCCCATCTGGATGCGATCTGGGTGATGGAGGCAGGCGCGGGTATTGGTGCGCATGCTGGTCCCGGTTCGCTGGTGCTGGGCGCACAGGATTACGAGCCACCGCAGGCATGAGTGGGGAAACGCTGTTGCCCACGTTGCTGGTGGCATATCTGCTCGGGTCCTTGTCGGGAAGCCTGATACTCGGGCGACTGCGTGGCATCGACGTGCGCAAACTCGGCAGCGGCAACGCCGGCGGCACCAATGCTTTCCGCACCCAGGGTTGGCGCTTCGCACTGGGCGTGGTGTTGATCGACGTAGCCAAAGCAGTGATCGCGGTGTGGTGGGCAGAGCACGGCGTAATGAACGAGAGTGTGGCGCTGCGTCTGGGCATGGCCGCTGGTGCTGCGGCCGTGCTGGGCCATGTCTGGCCGATATTTTTCGGGTTTAAGGGCGGCAAGGGTGCGGCGACTTTGATTGGGGCCCTCGGCATGTTGTGGCCGATGGTGTTGCTGCCGCTGGTCGTGGTCTGGCTGTTGGTCATGATGCTGACCGGCTACGTTGGTCTGGCCACCATGCTCGCCGGTGCGGTGATGATCCCGATGGTGTTTATCGCCGACCTGGGCGATGAGCGCATGCTCTGGCTGGGGGCGGCGTGCGCGATCGCCGCTTTCCTTATTTTCACCCATCGCGCCAACATCGCGCGTATGCGCACCGGAAACGAAAATCGTTTCGAGAGGATTCGCGTGATCGGCCGCTGGCTGGAGCGACGCCGATGAGCCTTGACTCGCTGCTCGCCGAACTGGCCCGCCATCCCGAGATATCCGGCGCCGAATTGGCGCGTAGCCTGGGTATTTCCCGGGCTGCGGTGTGGAAGCAGATCGATCGGCTGCGGGCGCTGGGTTTGCCGATCGAGGCCCGGGCCGGTGCCGGCTACCGGCTCTCTCATCCGCTGCAGTTGCTTGACGCCACACCGATCAGACGCGGGCTTGATGCCGATACCCAGCGTCTGCTCGCGCAGCTTGAAATCGTCAACGAAACGGCTTCAACCAGTGCCGATCTGCTGGCGCGCGTTTCCGTTCTGCGTAGCGGCTCCTGCCTGATTGCCGAAGCGCAGACCGCCGGACGTGGCCAGCGTGGACGACGCTGGCAGTCACCGTTTGCCAGTGGATTTCTCGGATCGGTGCTGTGGCACTTTGATCAAGGTCTGGCCAGCCTGGGCGGGCTCAGTCTGGCCATGGGTGTGGCGGTGGCCGATGCGCTTGCCGATTGCGGCGCCAAGGTTCAGCTCAAGTGGCCCAACGACATTGTCGTCGATGGACGCAAGCTCGGCGGTATCTTGATTGACGCTGGTGGCGAGGCGCATGGAAATTGCCACGTTGTGGTGGGTCTGGGACTGAATGGCCGCTTGCCGGCGGCGGCGTATGCCGAAATTGATCAGCCAGCGACCGATCTCGCCCAGGTGCTGGGACGCGATGTCGACCGCAATGAACTGGCCGCGCGGCTTCTGACCCGGCTGTTGCAGGGCTTGCGCGCGTTTGCGCAGCAGGGGTTTGCCGGGGCCTGTGCGCGTTATCTTGAGCTTGATGGTCTGCGCGATCGCGCTGTCGACGTGCGCATTGGCGATACCCGTCACGAAGGTGTTGCTGCAGGCGTTGATGAGCACGCCAGGCTGTGTGTGACAATCGATGGCGTGCAGCAAAGCTTCGACGTCGGCGAAGTGCGCGTACGCGGAGCCATGCGATGACGCAACTTCTGATCGATTTGGGCAATACCCGTATCAAATGGGCCGAGCGCGGCCCGGACGGCATCGGTGAGGTGCAGGCCATCGAGCATTCCGACCCGGCGTGGCTTGCGGAATTCGCCCAGGCTCTGGCAGTGCTGCCTGATCCCAGCGCGATCGCAGTGGCGGCAGTGGCGCCGGAGTTGATCGTTGCCGCCGCCCAGTACGTGCTCGCGGCGCGATGGCCTCAGCGAACTGCACAGCGCGTGTATAGCACGCCGGGGCTGCGGCGCTTTCGCAGCGCCTACACACAACCTGAGCGCATGGGCGTAGACCGATTTCTGGCAGCAACTGCAGCCGCCGAATCACAAGTCGACATGCTGGTGATCGGTTGTGGTACGGCATTGACCATCGACCTGATCGAAGCCAGCGGCCGGCATCTGGGCGGATTGATCGCCCCGGCGCCGGAAACCATGCGTGCCGCAGTGCTATCGCGCACTGCGCGCGTGCACTGGCTGCGCGAAGGCACAGCGGCGGATTTCGGCTGTAGTACCGAAGACGCCCTCGAAGGCGGCGTCTGGGCCGCCGCCGCCGGGATGGTCGAACGCTCGTTGCGCAAAGCGACACTGCGCCTTGGCGCCGCGCCCGTCATGATTGCGCATGGCGGTTCGGCGCCGGCGCTGGTGCGTGTGCTGGAACTGCCCATGACCATCGATCAGCGGCTGGTGCTGAAAGGCCTGGCGATGTGGATGGATGCGGGAGGCAATTTAGGAGCGGCGTGAGCCGCGATGCTCTTGCTCTTGATTTTGTCCCAAGGGATTCCCTTCGGTCATAGGCGGGGCTTGCTCCGCTGCTTTTGATC
>JANMUE010000007.1:0-24274 GCA_031391205.1 Lysobacterales bacterium
AGTGGCGACTGATCAATATCAATGTTCAGGTGCGCTGAGGCGAACTGGCCGAGCTGAGGGTAGTGTCTCGGTTTGAAAATGTCCGCAACTCTTCTCCCGCGCGCGGGAGAAGATGCCGAAGGCAGATGAGGGAAACCTGGCGCAGCGCAACGTCATTGCCCTACCGCCTTTCGCGAACACCGAACACCGTCGCGGGTTTCCCTCACCTTAGTCCTCTCCCGCAAGCGGGAGAGGAGACACTCAAACTGAGACACTACCGCACTGAGTGCCGCGGCAGGCATCAACCGATCTCAATGCGCACATCGCTGCATCCTTCCGACGCGCCCTCCGGACCAAAGCGCTGCTCGATGCAGCGCAGGCCGTGGTCATCCATTAGAACGATGGTGCTGGCGCGGGTGCCGTATTCGCGGCCGCGGATGAAAGCCGAGGACAGCATGCGCTCCAGTGTCAGCCCGATGCCCGTATCCGGCAGCTCGGCATCGTCGGCGACGTCGGTGTTCTGCAAAGCGCTGAGCAGCGGCTGCGGGTCATCGTCACCGGCTTCGATCCAGCGCGCCAAGGCCGAACGCAGCGCCAGCGTCTTCGGCCAGGGCGTATTCAAACCGGCATTCGAGATCGCGTGCACGCCCGCATCGATGCGGCTGGCAAAAAAGCCGGGATAGTTGCCCATCACCTGCATCGCATTGACGTCGAAGGCCAGCAGATTGAAGCGCCTGAAGGTGTCGGCTTCCCTGCGCAGCTGCTCGACATCGCTGTCCAGCATGGCGTCACTGCGCACCAGGCGATGGACGAGTTCGCCGCGTGAACGTGTGCCGGTTTCCGGTTGGCCGACACGTACATTGGTGACTGCCGCCACGCGGCCACGTCGTGACAGTGACAACCAGCTGCCCCCGGCACGCAGATCGCGGCCGCCGTAGATGCTGGCATCGTCAAGATGAAACTCGGCCGGTGCGCTGGGGCGCGCATGAAACTCGTCGCGATTGCCGACCAGCACAAGGCGATAGCGCGGATGCGCGTGCAGGGCAAAGGCGATCAAGCACATGTCTGGAGTTGCCTTATACCGTTACTGTCGAGCCGGGTTTGCTCCAGTATTGTCACTCCGTAGGGTGGGTGCAACCCACCATTCTCGAGCGTTGCGCAATGGTGGGCTGCACCCACCCTGCGGTCGTTACGGAACCGGCGCCGGTTCGAAACGATTGGAGCCGCTATGCAGGCTCAGCGCGGCGTAGTTGGAGAGTACGCCCGGCGTCAACTGGCCATTGGTGTACGACGCGGCCCAGAAGCCAGTGACCGGCAGACCCAGCCAGCGGCCACCGGCCTGATCGGGGCGCATGCGATGCTGATCCATCAGGTTGGGTGGGATCGACGGGCTGGCGTACAGGCGCATGCCAAGCCAACCGTCGAAGACATCCCCTGAGGCAGCCCTGACGTTGAGCGCGAGTCGGGAACCTAGGATCACGCTACCGAAAATCTCGGCATTAGCCTGATTGAAGCTGATCACGTTGGTCGCCCAGAACAATTGCTCCGGGAACAGGACCGGCGGCAGCGGGATCGGAAATGGAAAGCAGTTCGGATCATTCGGATGCGTGCTGCAGGGATACTGAAAATCTGGCTCCTGCGCCTCCCGATTGAAGATCGAGAACTCGACATCGACGGCGGCGTTGCCGGTGTTGCGGGAGCTCGAAACCAGCGGAAATACGTGCGTAAACGGCTCGATCGCGACGAATTGCGACGACGACACCCTGGGGTCGGTGTAAGCGTATTTGGTCGGAAACGTCACCACCCATTCCGAAGCGCCGCCCACACTGGCGCTGGTGACGAACTGATTGAATACCTCATCCTGCACGAACAGCGCCGAAACCGCATCGATCGCCTGTTCCAGCGGATAGCTGGACGTCACCGCGGCACCATTGCTGAACACGTGAGCAACTGCAGTCTGCGCGTTGCTGCGGGCGCTCGCCAACGACGGTCCCGATTCGGCGGGACTGAAGTGCTGCGCGATATCGCTGAACGCCTCGATGGCATCGGCGCGATACGACATCATGGTGCCGTCCAGCGCGTCGACGATCGCTGCGGCGCCAAACAGCCCGCCCTGCGGCGGCGCGATATCGACCAGCGCATTGACCGTCCAGTAATTGTTTGTGCTGCCCGCCGAGCCGGTCGGCAGCCAGGCCTGCAGCACCTGCAGGCAGTTGGCCGGCACACCGTTCGAACCTTGCGTGATCGCGGACAACGATGTGCTTTCGCGGTTGACCACTTCGCCCATCTCGATCATTTCGAAATGGCCTTCGCGCGTGCGGTCCAAAGAATCAGGTCCGGCATCGGGCTCGGGCCCGGTGTAGCCATAGTTGAGGAACGGCGCGTAACGATTACCATTGGCCAGCGCAGGCAGCAACGTATTGCCGTTGATCCGCGGCACCGTGCAACTGTTGTCGGTGGTCAGAAGGTTGGCCGGATTGTCGGGCCCGGTGTCGGACAACGAAAACAGCGCCGCGGTCCAGATATCGAATGGCGACAGATACAAATGAAAATTCCGCACCGCGCGCGAGTTACGACCCTCACGGAAGCGGATCCTGACGGCCTTGCCGGCGCCGGTCGAATTGACCACCGATATCAAGGTCTGGTTGCCGGCGTTCACGGTGTAGTACGGATACACCAGCACCTGGCCTATACCATTCGGGCTGAGGTTCAACGCCTGCACGTCGGCAGCGAACCCGGCGCCGGCAGCCAGCCCGATCAGAATCGCGTTCGACAGTGTCTGCAGTTTCATGGCGATAATCGATTCCTGGTTCGGCATCAAGGCAGTCTAGATGCACGGCGATATCCCGCGCCCGATTCCGACAAAATGAAAGGAACATCGCGTATCGCGATAAGCTCGGCGCCTGCATCGCGCCCGATCCGGAGCCGCCATGACCCAGCCCTTACTGCTCGCCATCGACGCCGGCACCACCAGCGTACGCGCCATCATCTTCGATGCCCTGGGCCAGGTCGTCGTCAGCGCGCAGCAGGAATTCACGCAGTACTACCCGCAGCCGGGCTGGGTGGAGCAGGATGCGGACGAGATCTGGATGTCGGTATTGGCGACTTGCCGATCGGCGTTGCTGCAGTCGGGTGTGGCCGCAACACAGATCGCGGCGATCGGCATTGCCAATCAACGCGAGACCTCGGTGATCTGGGAGCGTGCCACCGGCCGCGCGATCCACCGTGCCATCGTCTGGCAGGACAGGCGCACGGCTGAGGTCTGTGAGCGTCTGCGTGCTGCCGGTCACGAAGCAATGGTCAGCGAAAAGACCGGGCTGCTGCTGGATCCGTATTTCTCGGCGACGAAGATTGCCTGGATCCTCGATACCGTTGCGGGCGCGCGAACCGATGCCAGCGCGGGCCGCCTCTGCTTTGGCACCATCGACAGCTGGCTGCTGTGGAAGCTGAGTGGCGGACGCGTGCATGCCACCGATGCGACCAACGCTTCACGGACGCTGCTGTTTGATGTCGTTGCGCAGGAATGGGACCAGCAGCTGCTGGCATTGTTTGATGTGCCGCACGCCGTGCTGCCCGAGGTGCGCGATTCGAACGCGAATTTCGGTGTTGCCGATGCGGCGTTGTTCGGCGCCGAGCTACCGATCCACGGTGTACTTGGCGATCAGCAGGCAGCACTGTTCGGCCAGGCCTGTTTCGCACCGGGCATGATCAAGAGCACCTATGGCACCGGCTGCTTTCTGGTGATGAATACCGGTAATGTGATCACGCGTTCGCAGAATCGCCTGCTCAGCACGGTGGCCTATCGCATCGATGGCAGGGTCACGTATGCGATCGAAGGCAGCATCTTTGTCGCGGGTGCTGCGCTGCAGTGGTTGCGCGATGGGTTGAAACTGATTGCCACTGCAGCGCAGTCAGAGGAAATCGCAAACCGGACGAACGGCAACGGCGGCGTCTATCTGGTGCCGGCGTTCACCGGACTCGGTGCACCGCACTGGGATCCGCATGCGCGCGGCGCGCTGTTCGGCCTGAATCGGGATACCGGCATCGGCGAGATCGTCACCGCCGCGTTGCAGTCGGTGTGCTTTCAGACCCGGGACCTGCTTGAAGCGATGCGCCGCGACGGTACTGCCGCAGCCTGCACACTGCGCATCGACGGCGGCATGGCGGCGAACCCATGGTTCGCGCAGGCGCTGGCCGACATTCTGGGCCTGCCGGTCGAGCGCCCGCATTGCATCGAAACCACGGCACTAGGCGCCGCCTATATGGCCGGCCTCGGCGCCGGAGTGTTCAGCTCGCTCGATCAGATCGCCACGCAATGGCGATGTGAACGCCGCTTCGAAGCGCAGATGCCAGAAGCACAACGCGAAGCGCTGTACCGCGGCTGTCAGGATGCGATCGCGCGGGTGTTACGGGCCGGAACATCCTCGTGATCCCGTTGCTTGCTGCGGCCCTTTGGGCCACCGACTCACACACAGCGGCAGGGCTTCGTCACCGGCATTTCGAACCGGCCAATCGCTTCATCTGTTGAGCAACGGCAACGTGACGACGAATCGGCTGCCGCAGCCCTGGCCCGCACTGCTCGCCACCACCGTGCCCGAGTGCGCCTTGACGAGATCACTCACGACTTTGAGTCCGATGCCCAGACCCACACCATTGAACCCGACAGCACGCGTGTCCTGCTTGAAGGGTTCGAACACATACGGCAGCATTTCCGCCGAAATGCCAATGCCGCTGTCGCTCACCGTGATCACGACAGTCTCCTCCGCGATCTCGGCGATCAGCGTGATCAGGCCATTGAGGTCCGTATACTTGCAGGCATTGTCGAGCAGGTTGCGAACGATTTGCGTGAGTCGGATGGCATCGCCACGAACCGTGAGCGCGCGCTCTGGCAAAGTGAGTTCAAAAAGTTGCTGGCGGACCAGCATGGCAGGCCGGCAGGCATCGACGACGGTCTCGATAATATCCCTCAGATCAACGGCGCGGCGCTCGATGCGCAGGGTACCGGTGTTTGCCCTGGCCACGTCCAGCAGGTCGCTGACCAGTCGCGAAATATGCGCGACTTCGCGATCGATCACCGCGCGCATTTTGGGCACCTCTTCTCTGGGAATGTACTCGACGCGTGCCATCGCAAGGCTGATCGGCATCAGCGGCGAACACAGCTCATGCGCCATCATGGCCATGTAGTCCATTTGCCGGCGTTGTGACTGTTCGGCTGTTTCCTGCAGCTCTTGAGCGGCGATTGTCGTAATGACCAACTGCTCGTTGACCTCACGAATCTGTGCGTGTTGCAGCTCCTGCCCGCGCTGCGGCGGGGGGGCATTCTGCATCGGCTGCGGCAGCGCCGCTGGCGGAACATGCGGCTCGTCATCGCTCACCCGCAGCGCGCGGTTGAAAAAATAGTGATCCAGTCCGCGTCGCTTGGCGAGATACATGGCGGCATCGGCACGGTCGAGCAAAGTGTCGGCATCCTCGCCATCGTCCGGGAATACACTGATGCCGATACTCGTCGCCACGCGGAAATCATGGCCGCTGATCGGGCCGATACCGCCGAACGCGACGACGACCTTCTCGGCGATGCGCGCGGCGTCGGAAGCCAGCGCGACGTCGCCAAGCAGAACGACGAACTCGTCGCCGCCGCGGCGGCTGACCGTGTCTTCCTCGCGCACCGTGGCGGTGAGGCATTGCGCCACCTGTTTGAGCACTTCATCGCCAACGGCGTGTCCGTGCACGTCGTTGACTTGCTCGAATCCATCCAGATCCAGGAACAGCAGCGCCAACTTGCTGCGATTGCGCTTGGCGTGATGGATGGCTTGAGACAATCGATCGAGCAACAGCTTGCGGTTGGGTAAACCGGTCAACGCGTCGAGTTCGGCCGTTCGCAGGACTTCTCCAAGCGCTTCGGCGCATTCGTGGGTTGCGTCGCGTGCCTGAATCGTCGAACGGGTCAACTGTGCATTGGCTTCGGTAAGCCTTGCGATCTCCTCGTCGGCCACCGCCAACCGCGATGCTGCACTGCTCCCCTCTGCCTGAGGAGCGATTTTCGACAACACTGTCTGCGCGCCAGCGGACTTTTCTTCCGCGTTCCTTTCAGGGTCTCGTGGGCATGTCACGAAGGCGGCCCGAGCGTTGGCGGCTCCATGCCGTCCGCGTCCCGGTCTACGTTCAGCTGCGTCGCAGCGGCTTTCTGGGTGGGTCTGCCGCCGAGCAGACCTTCCTGATCCGGCAGCATGTCGCCGATCTTTATGCCCTGATCGTCAATCGTGAAGGCGCGCAGTTCGTTCGAGTGCTCGCTGGCGCGTACCTTTATCACCGCAAGTACGCGCAGCAGCCGGCTTTCCACTTCGATATACCGTTGCACGATGATCGCGTCGGTAAGAAACGCCGTGCCATAGGGGCTGAAACGCAGGTCGGTGTAGCGGTCCTCAAGTTCCGATGTCATCAGCACGCTTGCCCCCGATGACGACAGAGCGGTAACCAGGCGCGCCATCGACTCGCGAAAATCGTCGCGGAAGGTGGGCGCCAGCGCCAGCTCGAAACCCGACAGCGAATCGATGACGACACGGGTGGCGTTGATGCGACGAATCTCCTTCAAGAGCAAGTGGCTGATCTCGTCGATCGACAGGTCAGGCGCGCGGCTGTCGATCAGACTCACTGCACCGCTCTGGATAAGTTCGGCAACAACACGGTTCTGGGAGCGATTGGGACGTTGCTCGAAGGCCACGATGACGCCCTTCTCGCCACAGCGCGCGCCTTCTGCCAGAAATGCGGCGGCGAGGATGCTCTTGCCGGATCCCGAAGGCCCTGCAACCAGCAGCGAGTAGCCGCGCGGCAAACCGCCGCCCAGCATCTGGTCCAGGCTGGGAACGCCCATCTGCAGACGAGCGCTT
The DNA here is from genome assembly GCA_031391205.1 of Lysobacterales bacterium. GTDB lineage: Bacteria > Pseudomonadota > Gammaproteobacteria > Xanthomonadales > Ahniellaceae > 0-14-3-00-62-12. The sequence continues at coordinate 6,867 of JANMUE010000007.1, forward strand.
GAGGTCGTACTGCCATTCCTGGCGTGCTTCGAATCGGCAACGGCGGCAGGCGCAAACACCTCGATGCCCGCATTGCTGATACGAAACGTGTGCAGACCCGGCAGCGTAGGTTGACCACGCATCTTCATGATTTCGAGTTTGCGCACCATCGAATTGCGCTGCACGCTCTGGCGCAGCCAGATCAGGCCGTCGGCGACAGTAAATACCGGATTGGCATCGTTTTCCACGAAGTATTCGCCGATCAGAAACGTCGTTGCCTGCCAGCTCGTCATCGCCATACCGAGTTGCTGCACGAAATACTGCAGATTGTTATGCGGGTTCGCATTGGTCGTGCTCGCCAGCGTGACCGAGCGAAACGAGTCGACGAACACCAGACCGGCGCCGTGTTCCTGTACTTCGGCGACGATGCGCTGCAACACCACGTCCAGATCGCCGGCAAGCGTGTCTTCGGAGAGATTGATGAAGCGGATCAAGCGGTTTATCGATGCGCTGTTGAAATAGTCGAACTGCTGCTGATAACGCAGCATCTTGATCGGTGGTTCGCCCAGCACCGTAAAATAGATGGCGGGGCGTTCCGGGTTCGCCAGTGCGAACATCATCTGGTGCGCCAACGTGGTTTTGCCGCAGCCGGGTGGGCCGGCAATGAGATTGAACGAAAACTCCGGCAGGCCGCCACCCAGGATTTCGTCAAAGCCCGGAACGCCGGTGCTCAAGCGGTTGATTTTCACTTTGGTGCTCATCGAATTTTGTCCTGTGTAGGCGAATCGGTAGCCACGTCGGCCCAAAGGGAACGCAGCAGCTGGTCGGTGAGCGGTGCACCCACCATGCCGGCCAGTAGTTCATAGAGCGCCTGCAGAAAGGCGCTGGCGCCTGCATAGGCGGCTTCATGGCGCTGCTCGGCAATCAGCGCCTTGAGGACCGCAAACTCGACCGGCGGAGCAAACGACTGGTTACTGTCGGCCAGCCATTCATGGGTCTTGCCGGCAAGGTGCAGGCTGCGCTTGTACAGCGCCGCGGCACCCCTCTGCCCGAAGACCGGGCAGAGCAGCGTGTCAATCTGCTGACAGACCGAAACGAACGCGTCGGAGATGCGTTCTGCGTTCAGCTCGGCATCGGCGCGAATGAGCAGCGCTGCGAGCGACCGATGGGTCTCGTTGGTGTGCACTGAAGGCATTCCATGGGCGGTCGCGAGGGGCTTGCTCGAAGGGCGCACTGCGCGCGCGCGATGGCGCGCTGGGGTGCAGTTGCCGATAGTCAAGGCGAAGTGGCGGTGCATCGACGCAGCAGTCGCAGGGGCATCAGGTGTGATGCGGCACAGGAATGCGTTGCGGTAGAGCGGCTCGTTCCGGTATCGACGGCGGTGAAATCGAGCATTCGAGTTTCAGGTTTATTCGACTTTTAACGCGATATATGCCGGCAGTTGTTTTGGTTGAACGCACATTGTTCCGTTTTTCCTGGGAACGATTCAGGCGAATTCAACACGCTGACAATTTTCGCGCCCCGCAGGTGAGCGAACTTCCGGATCGGCGTTTTAGCCCCTTGAAGCGCCCCACCGTGAGTGGGATTGGTACATTGTCACAGAATATCTTCAAATCATTGCGGATTGAGTACGCTACACCACATAGCTAATGTCTGCCGACTTTTCGTATGCAATTGCTTGCCGCTTCTTTCGTAGGCTGGCGGGTGAGCGCAGCGAACCCCAGCAAGCCCGCAGGTCTGCTGGGTTTCGCTGCGCTCTCCGGCCCGGCGTCACCGCCGGGCGTTCAGCTCGTCTGACGATGCCCGACGGCATCGTCAAAGCGACTCGCCTCCTCCGGCCCGGCGTCACCGCCGCGCGTTCAGCTCGTCTGACGATGCCCGACGGCATCGTCAAAGCGACTCGCCTCACCCACCAGACTACGTGTCATCGGTCGCGGTTGCCGCATGAACGGAAAGCCGCGATGATCGGCCCGAGAGGGCCCAGAAGCGATGAGTGGCGAGCGTCCAACCGATTCTGATCTGCCGACGCAGATCATCAGCAATGCACCGAGTTCGGCCGACCCGCCCCCGGACGGCACGCTGGTGGTAATGCATGCAGCGGATGTCAAGTCGGCGGCGTCGATGAATGCATCGATGACCGATGCTTCCGGCGAATCGCATCTTTCGCTGATCGGCAAAGTCATCGGTCCGTATCGGATCCGCGCCGAGCTTGGCGCCGGCGGCATGGGAGCGGTGTACCTTGCTGAGCAGTTCGAGCCGGTGCGCCGCCAGGTCGCGTTGAAGGTGATCAAGGCCGGCATGGACAGCGAGGATGTGATTTCGCGCTTCCAGTCCGAGCGCGAAATGCTGGCGCTGATGAATCATCCCAATATTGCCCAGGTGCTGGATGTCGGCGCTACGCCCGAAGGGCGTTTGTATTTCGCGATGGAGTACGTGCCCGGCGTACCGGTGACCGAATTCTGCGACCGTCGCGGCCTGGACATCGCGCATCGGCTGGAGATGTTCCTGCAGATCTGCGAAGGCGTGCAGCACGCGCATCAGAAAGGCGTGATTCATCGTGATCTGAAGCCGAGCAATCTGATGGTGGCCGATTATCAGGGCCAGATGCTGGTCAAAGTGATCGACTTCGGTATCGCCAAGAGCATGGATGGCGGCCGCGGCGATACCGGCTCGACACGCATGGGCGTGCCGATCGGAACACCGGCGTATATGAGCCCGGAGCAGGCGGCCGGCGATCTTGCGGCGATCGACACGCGCACCGATGTCTATTCGCTGGGCGTGGTTCTGTACCGGCTGATCACCCATGACTTGCCAATCTCGGGCGATACCATCGCGCGGGCGATGGACACCGATCTGGCACGCGTGTTGCGCGAGGCGCATATCCGGCCGCCGAGCCGCAAGGTGCTGGAGATCGCGAAAGACACCAAGATCAACCAGTCGGAGTGGAAGCGTTCGATGGCCGGCGATGCGCCGTCGTTGTCGCGCGCGCTGGCTGGCGACCTGGACTGGATCACGCTCAAAGCGCTGGAGCGCGAACGCGACCTGCGCTACTCATCGGTGTCGGAACTGGCCGCAGACATCCGGCGCCATCTGCAGGGCGAAGCGGTGCTGGCGAGCCCGCCGAGCAAACTCTACCGCGCCAGAAAATTCATCGCGCGCAATAAGCTGATTGTCACTGCTGCGGCCGCCGTCGTGCTGTCGCTGATTCTCGGCATCATCGGCACGGCCTACATGGCAATCGAAGCGGGCCGGCAACGCGCCCGTGCCGAGACTGCGCTGGTCGAGGCGCAGCTGCAGCGCGATCGTGCCGCGGAGGAATCCGCGCGTGCCATCGCCACGCGCAGTTTTCTCGAAGAGATGATCGCGGCGCCCGACCCGTGGAAGCTCGAAGGCGGATCGCCGGAAACGCGCAACGTGCGCGTGGTCGAGGCACTCGCCGCCGCTGCCGCCAACCTTGACAGGAACCTCGCCGACAATCCGGCGCTACGCGGCGAAATCGCCACCCTGCTCGGACGCACGCTGCGCCGCCTCGGTCAGCTGGATGCATCGCGCAAGCAGCTGGAATCCGCGGTGCTGCTGCTGCGGCCTATCCACGCGGAAAGCGCACTGCCGCGTGTGGAAGCGGAAACCCAGCTCGCGATCACGCTGGGCGAACAGGGCGAGTTCGAAGCGGCCGACAAGATGCTGACGGCGCTTCTGCCGCGGCTGGAGGCGACGCCCGGGCTGTCATCCGATGCGATCATCGATGCGCGTCGTGCCGCAGCGACCGCCGCCAGCGGCGTCGGCGACAGTGTGCGCGCAGAACAGTTGGCGCGCGACAATCTGCGTCTGGCCGAATCGGTGGCGGATCAGGAATCCGCAACCAGCGGCGCGCAATCGGCGCTGGCCGATATTCTGGGTGAACAGGGCAAGTGGGACGAGGCCGAGCGCCTGATCAACGAGGCCTATACCAACGAACAGCTGCGTCACGGCCGCAGCCATCCCATGGTGATCCAGTTGCTGTCGCTGGTCGCCAATCTGGCTTTTCGCAAGGGCGATTATCAGAACGCCGAAGCGCGCTATCGCGAGGCCGCGGAACTCGCCGAATTGTCACTGGGGGCACGGCATCCGGACACCCTGCGTTTCCAGGCGCACGCACTGTTGGCGCTGGCCGATGGCGGAGGTGCCGAGGCGGCGATACCCGGGTTTCGTGTGCAGATTCCGATCCGTGCCGAAGTCATCGGCATCGATCATCCCGATGTGCTGACGATGCGCTCGAACTATGCCAACGCGCTGCGTGCGGCCGGTCAGATCGATGCCGCCGAGGCCGAGATCGAAACGGTGTTCCGCCGCCGCCGCGCGACTTTGGGTGACACCCACCCGGAAACGCTGAGCGCGATCAATGTGCTCGGCGTCATTGTCAGTCAGCGCAAGGATTACCCCAAGGCCGAGGTGCTGTTCCGCCAGGCATCGGAGCTGTATCTGAAGGCCAAGGGGGCCATGCATCCCGAGACGGTGATGACGCAGGCCAATTATCTGAGCGCGGTGCGCAACCTCGGCCGCATCGACGAGGCGGTGGCCGGCTTTGGCGAACTGCACAAGCGCGCCGAGCAGGTGTTTCCCGCGGATCATTTCTTCCTTGCGGTGATTCGCGGTCATCTCGGGCTCTCGCTGATGGAAGCCAGGCGTTACGCGGATGCCGAGCCCCTGCTCATGCAAAGTTTCGAGACGGCGCAGAAGCAGTTCGGCGACGATGACGTGCGCACCAACACATTCCGCGCGCGGCTGGCCGATCTCTACACACGCTGGGGAAAGCCGGAGCAGGCGGCGAAATACGGCCAGAAGTAGGGTGGGTGCAACCCACCATTCTCGAACATTCGATATGGGTGGGTTGCACCCACCCTACCTCGCCCCTGCACCCTCCTCAATCCGGGCAAGCCGGCGTCGTTGGCGCATTGCTTTCGAAGCCATCACGGAACAACACCGGATCGAAGCACGCAGGCCCGCCGACGAAATGGATGGCGTCGGGTTCCGGGCGGTAGCTGCCGAAACCGCCGGCGGTGAGATTCACCAGCCAGGTATCGGCGGCGATGCGCGTCGCGTTCGATGAGAAATCGTACCAGGCGATGCTGTCCTGATCGCCGGCGACGAGTGGCGCGAAAATGCGGAACGTCCATTGCGGCGAGGTAAACACTGCGCCGTGGTAACGGATGCGGATGCTGGCCTGGCTGCAGCCCACCACTTCGAAGCTGTTGATGCCGAATGGATGGCTGTAGAAATCGCCGTCGTCATTGACGGCATCCAGACCCAGCGCCGTCGGATCGATCAGCTGCACGTCCACTGCCTGCGCGGTGCCGGCACTGCATCCCGAGCCGCCGCTGCCGCCGATCATGTCGGTGGTGACCGCGGCAGGCGTAGTGCCATCGGGCCGACGCAGCACTACACCAATCGAGCCGACATCGCGCTGCGCCAGATCCAGGATGCCATCGCCATTGCCATCGCCGAGCCCGACGATGCCACCGGGGACATCCGGCGCCAGGTTCTCGATCGCATCGGGAATACCATCGTTATCCTGATCGGGTGCGCGCCTGATGCTGGCGACACCGGCATCGGTGCCCGCATGCAGCACGTTGGGATTGAACGGATCGACCGCAATCGAGTGCGCCGATTCGGCGGGCAGGCCGATGCTGATCGACAGCCAGGTGATAGCCTGCGTGCCGGGATTCCAGACACCGCGATAGATCGCACCGGGATTGGCCTCGTAACCACCGGCGGCGGCATAGAGAATGTTGGGGTCCTGCGGATCCAGGGCCAGCCCGCGCAGTTCGACACTGCCGTTGAGGCCATCGTCCTTGCGCGTCCAGCTGGCGCCGCCGTCGCTGCTGCGAAAGATCGTCGAATATCCGGTGTCGAGCAGGCTGGTCATTGCCGCCCACAGCACATTGCTGTCGCTGGGATCGATCAGCAACGCGGTGACATCGAGCTGGGTGTTGTTGAATCCCGGCTTGGTCGGCAGGCCGGCCTTGTTGAGGTGTTCCCAGGTGCTGCCCGCATTGCTGCTCTTGAAAACTCCGCTGGCCAGATCGGCCGGATCGACCGCGTCGCCGGTGTCAAAATCGTAATAGATCGCCTCTGTGCCGAGATAGAGGACGTTGCTGTTGTTGGGATCGACCACCAGCGCGGTTGGCGTGATGCGCTGCGAAATGTCATCGTTGGCGGTGCTCGCCGGCAGACCGCTGCCGGCCGCATCGAGTGCGGTCCAGGCCGCGCCGAAATCGCTGGTGCGTACGATGCGATGGGTGAATTCATAGCTGGTCGGTAGCCCTTCGGGGCTGGCGCCTATGCTCTCGACTTCGTGGCCTTCAGCCAGCGCATACAGCATCTGCAATCCGCCTGTCGTGCACGGACCCGACACAGGTGGCGTCGGGCAGGAACGTGGATCCAGCGCCAGATAGCGGATCAGCCCGATATTGGCGTGGCCGCCACCGTCCAGCGGCAGATCGCCGTCCATGGTCAACCAGTTCACGCCATTGTTGACGCTGCGCAACAGGCCGGCACCGTTGTAGGCGCTATCGGCACCGGCGCTAGCGCCGCCGGCATACATCACGGTGTTGGAAATACTGCCGCCGAGCGTGGTGGGATCGATGCGCATCGACTGCAATTCGATAGCGCGCAGACCGGTATTGAACGGCGCCCAGGACAAGCCCTGATCGGTGCTGCGATAGAGTCCCGGCGAGCTGAATGCAAAGCCGCTGTGCCCAGCCAACAACACATTGCTGCCGGTCGCCACGTTGAGCGAAGGATGCGGATGGATGGCGAGAGCGCGTACGCCGACTCCCGGCGGATTGCTGGCGGCAGGCGTCCAGTTGAGCGCCCCTTCCTCGCGCAGATACACACCCGATCCGTTGGTCGTTGCAAACAACGACGTGCCCGGTGCGGGATATCCGGGCTGGGCGACCAGGCGCGCGACCGCGGCACGAAGCGGCACACCGCCGGGATTGGACGTATACGAAACATTCGGCGTCAGGCCGTCGTTGTAGGGGAAAAAACTCGGCGTTGGATTGGGTGCGAGCCAGACGAAGGCACCGTCGGCACGGCCGAAGTAGGACTTCAACGGATCGGTCGGATGCGCAGTGATCACATCCGCCGGGCCATGGGGTCCCGTCCAGCTGGTGCCGCCGTTGGCGCTATGAAAAATATTGTTGTCCAGAATGGCGAACAGCGATCCGCTGGTGCCGGTGCCGGGAATGAAGCTCAGGTCCGTGGCACTGGGTTGATAGCCTAGGGTGCTGAACAAATTGAGATTCGGCAGAAAGTTCGCGCCGCCATCGCTGCTGCGAAACAACGACGCCTGATCCACAGCACCGCCGCCATAGACGCCCACATAGACCACGTTGGCATTCAGCGCATCGACCCGGATCATGGAGATGCTGGCATCGGCTGGAAGCCCCGTGCCGACGCGGGTGAAACTCTCGCCGCCATCGCTGCTCTTGAACAGCTGCGGCAGGCCCGTGGTGACTTGCGACACCCCGCCGATGAACAACGAACCGGCCTCGCCCGCCACATCGCTGATCGCTCCAAAAAGGAAATCATCCGGCAGGTCATCGTCGAGAATCTGCCAGCTGTCGCCGCCATCATCGGTGCGATACAGGCGCAGCGAGGAGTCCGACGTGTACAGCGTATCCGGCTGCTCGCGATCCATCACCAGCGGCAACGGATACACGGTGGTGGCCACAATGCCATTGCTGACGCGGGTCCAGCTGGCGCCGGCATCGCTGGTCTTGTAAACCGAGCCGCGCGTGGTGGCATAAGCGGTCTGCGCGTCGCTGGGATGAAAAGCCAGCTCGAACACACCACCACCCAGCGGGCCTGCGGTGGTCCATTCGGCATCCCCTGCCCAAGCCGTGCCCGCAAGCAGCCACAGTGCCGCGCAACCGAAGCGTCGATCCGTCCACATAGTCCGGTCTCCATTGGCAAGCGCTGATTGTATGCCTGCGCGCCGATGCTGTCGCGGTCTAATGGCGTGGCAAATATTTGTAGGGCGCGCGTGTCGCGTGCCATCTCGACACGTCGAATACGTTGCGGTGGCAAGCCACAGGCTTGCCCTGCATATCTCCGCTAGCAACGTCACTGTTGATCACAATGCACGGCAAGGCGCGCTCCCTCAGCTGATCCTGGTGTTTTTCGTAACCGCGCTGGCGACACGGTTCCAGGCACTTTCGCGAGGCATTGCAGCTGGCTACATTGCCCGGCCGCCGCGCGACGCAGTCGCCCAACCCGATCGGACGGGCGGGAAATGCGCGGGGTATTCATTGACATCGCAAACAAAAGGAATGGAATCTGAATGAACAGCACGAAAGCACCTGGGCGCACTGCATCACCACTGCAACGATGGATCGTCGGCATGACCATGGGCTGGGCTCTGGCACTGGTCGTCGGCAGCGCTCCTCTGCATGCACAGAACGTCGGCGTATTGCCGGCGCCCGCGCTGGATCTGAAAGCCGCAGGCTTCGTCTATGCGGTGGCGCGCGCAGCCGATGGCAAGCTGGTGATCGGTGGGTACTTCAATGAGGTCAACGGCCAGCCGCGGGCCAATATCGCGCGGCTCAATGCCGATGGCACGCTCGATGCCTCGTGGAACCCCGGCGCCGACGAAGGTGTCGAGTCATTGGCAGTCGATGCCAATGGCGACGTCTACGCGGGTGGCTATTTCGGGACCATTGGCGGCCTGCCTCGACTTGGAGTGGCCAAACTGGATGGTGCGACCGGTGCAGCCGTAGTGGGATGGGATGTGCAGTTGGATGGTGGCGTCGCCGATCTGTCGCTCGATGGCAGCGGCCAACTGTACGTCACGGGAAATTTCTCCAATGCTGGCAGTTCTGCACATGGCGGGCTGATTCGCGTCGACAGCGCCACCGGTGAAGTCGATCATGCCTGGGTGCCATCGTTGGACTTCTCTGCGACCAACATGGCGATCAGCGATGATTGGGTCTATCTGAGTGGCATCGACGCTCCCGACACCGGTGTGCTGACCCGATTCGCGCTGGCAGGGGCAGGTACCCGCGATCCGATCTGGCTGCCGGCGCCGGACGCCGAAGTCCGCGACCTTGCCATCGACACGACGCATCTCTACGTTGTCGGCCCCTTCAACAGCATTGGCGGCGCGGCACGTCATACCTTGGCCCGGATTGCGTTGAGCAGCGCCGCGGGCAGCGCGGACTCGACCTGGAATCCCGCACCGGACGCAGCCGTGTGCCGAGTCGATGTCGATGCCACGGGCGTCTATGCGGCAGGCAATTTCGCTGCGATCGGCGGACAGCCGCGCCGGCGACTGGCCAGATTGTCGCTCAGCGACGCCGCGGCAACGCCAGGCTGGAGCCCCGACGCGGCGCCGTTCGGGTCCGCCTGCGTGGTGCTCGCCAGTGGTGACGGCGGCGCGATCGTCGCTGGCGATATCAAACGGGTGGACGGTGCGCTGCACCCCGGCATCGTCAAACTGCTGCCCAGCGGCGCCGCCGATGCCAGCTTTACCACGCGCGTGCTCCGCCCCGCTTCGGTGGTGATGACCCAGCCACTCAGCGATGGCGGCTATCTGATCGGTGGTGACTTCCTCTACGTTGGCATAGTGGCGCGTCCGTTTCTGCTTAGACTCGCCGCCGACAGAAGCTGGGACACGACCTGGTCGGTCGACCTCGACGCCACCGTCTCGTTCGCACGCGAAGTGGTGGGGTCGGGCTTTCCCATTGTGATCGGCGGCGCGTTCGAGCGCGTTGACGGCATGTCGCTGAGCCATGCTGCGCGACTGGCGCTGGATTCGACGCCCGACGCATCATGGAATCCGCAGGTGAAGAGCGCTGCGAACACGGGCACGGTCAGTGCTCTGCACATTGAAGGGACACAACTCTTTATCGGCGGTGTGTTCGACTCGGTCGACGGTCAGCAACGCGGCAATCTCGCCAAGCTCGATCTGGTCAGCGGCGAACTCGAAGGTGCCTGGTCAGCGGATACCGATGATACGGTGCTGTCGATTGTCGGCGATAACGCGGGTGCGATTTTTGCCGGTGGACAATTCACCACGATCGATGGTGTGGCGCGGGAACGGCTTGCCAAAGTGACCAGCGCCGGAACCGGTACGGTGGACTCAAACTGGAACCCGGTAGCGGGCAGCGCCTTCGTGCGTCGCTTGCTGTTTGATCCGGTGGCCCATCATGTCTATGTCGCGGGTGCATTCAACTCACTGGGTGGCAACACCGCGATTCGCCGGCTCGGCCGCGTCAGCGCCCTGGGCAGCGGCGCAGTCGATGCCGGCTGGATTCCGAACCCCTCGAACGGCAGCACACGCACGCTGCTGCTCGATCCCTCGGGCTGGTTGTACTTCGGCGGACTCTTCAGCAGCGTCGCCAGCCAGCCGATTTCGCGCGTTGCACGCACCGACGTGCGCAATGTCGCCAACGGTGCACCCGATCCGGCCTGGCGATTCGAAATCACCGAGGCAACGGCTCCCGTCGTGTTCTCCATCGCGCCGGTCAGCGGTGGCGGGCTGCTGGTGGGCGGCCTGTTCGATCATGTCGACGGTCTTTCCCGCGGCAGTGTCGCAGCGCTGGGTACGCAACTCGATCCGGTGTTCCGCGACGGCTTCGAATAGTCTTCAGTGCAACCTACGGCCATACCCGGTACGGCATATGCAATACGCCCATCCGGTTTTGGTAGTGACTCAATTTGAAGCGACGACGATGAATCCCTTCTCCCGCTTGCGGGAGAAGGTGGTCCGCAGGACCAGTCGAGGGAAACGTTCGACAGCGCTGGGTGATGTTGCGCCCAGTTCGCGAACACCGGGCGTGGTCGAAGGTTTCCCTCACCTTGGTCCTCTCCCGCGAGCGGGAGAGGAGATCATTCTCACCGGCGCTGATATGAGGCCCGGTGAGTTTCAAACTGAGCCACTACAGGTTCTGGACCGGATTGGCACATGCGCAATCACTCGAAGCCGTTCTGGAATATCGCGTCGACCTGAGCCGTCGGTGTGACGTTGAGTGCATTGGAAGGCAAACCGCTGCCAATCGCATTGCGTGCGGTTAGGGTGCAGTTATACGGCGTGCCATTGCTCAAAGCCGTCACCGTGATCGGACTGGCGCTCGCCGTAACTGTGATCGGTCCCGGTGTGCAGCTGACTGTGTAGTCGAGAATACCGGTACCGCCATTGCTGAGCGGTACTGCAAACGTTGCCGTCGCTGACGCATTGCCGGCAGCAAGGTTGTTCAACGTCGGTGCGCCCGGCACCACCGCAGCGATGGTGATGCTGAAGCTTTGATCATGGGTGCCAACGCCATTGTTGGCGCGCACCGTTCCGGTAAAGGTGCCGGCCTGGGTGGGTGTGCCCGAGAGCGTGGCGCCTGTCAATGTGACGCCAGGCGGGAAGCTTCCCGACTGCAGCGCAAACGTCGAAGCGGGACTGCCGGTGGCGGTGTAGCCATGCGTATAAGACACGCCAAAAGTGCCGTTGCCGGGTGCCGTGCTGTTGATCGTCGGTGCGCTGCCTGCCGCTGCCGGCAACGACACCAGATCGATCCATGCCGCGTCGGAACCCGCCTGATCGGCAGTGTCCTTCTCGTACGACCACGTCAGGGTGTGCATGCCCGCGGCGATCGGCACGGTGATCTGCTGCCAGGCAAACTCGCCGGCGATGCCCGGATTGGTGACCTGGCTGCAGCCGCTGCCGATGTTCTGGCGCACGCCATCCACCAGGAAACGGAAGCAGTCCCAGCTGGCTTCGGACGACACCCGCGCAAAGAAGCTGACGTTGCCGGCGCTGAAATTACCGCTGGTCTCGATACGCGCGTTGCTGCTGTTGCTCATTCCGGCGGGCGTGCGCAAACTGCAGGCGCCTTCGTGCACACTGTCGGTGCCGATCACCCAGGCCAGGCTGCCGTCGCCGGGTGTCGAGTAACCGGCCGGAAATACGCAGTTGGGTGGAAACACGCCCGGATCGAGCACAGTCACGGTGTGTGTGCTGGTGCCCAAGGTCGCGCCATTGGTCGGTCCGCTGAGCGTCACGGTAAAGGTCTCGCTGCTTTCAGGCGTGGCGTCCGCGGCAATCGATACCGGAATGTTTTTCGGCGTGCTGTCGCCCGCCGCCCAGTTCAACGTGCCGGACGTGCTGGTGTAATCGCCGGGGGCGATCGCGGTGCCATTGTTGGTCTGGTAGCTCACCGCTACCGCGCCATCGCTGCCGCTGCTGCGGTTGACCGGAATCTGCAGCGTCGCACCCTCGAACGTGGTCTGCGTCGATTGCGCAAAACCCAGCGTGCCCGGCCCCGAGGCCAGGCTCAGCTTGAACGCGCCACGGCCATGGGTGAACGCAAACAGCTGCGCGCTGTTGCCGCTGCCGATGATCTGCAGCCACTCGGTGGAGACATTCGGGAAACTGGTGATCTCCGCCGCCCAGTTGGCGCCACCATCCAAGGTGACGAACACGCCGATGTCGGTGCCGACATAGACGCGATTGGCATCACCCGGATGCACCACGATGCCGAGCGCCGGGACATCCGGCAGGGCCCCACCACCGCTGCCACTGGCGCTGTTCCAGGTCGCACCGCCGTCGATGCTTTTCAGTACATGCGGTACGCCGAAGGTGGCGATGGCGGCATAGGCGATATTGCTGTCGGTGGGTGCAAAGGCCAGCGCCGCAACGTAGCCGCTGACGGTGGTCGATGTCCACGCGGTGGCCACCGTCGCGGTGGTTGCCGTCGTCGTTCGGTGAATGCGGTTTGAGCCGCTGTTTGCTGCCATCAGCACCAGATCGCTGTTGCCAGTGGCGGCGGCGATCGCGGTGACGCGGTCGTTCCCGGAATTGAACGGGCTCGACGCCCCCGCCCAGCTGGTGGCGCCGTTGTCCGTACGCCAGGCGCGCGAGCCGCCGAACCATAGCCGCTGGCTGTTGTTGGGGTCCATTGTGAACGGTGGTATGAAGACGCTGCCTTCGGCGGTAGTGATGCCGCTGTCGGCATTGACGAACGACCCGCCGCCATTGGTGCTCTTTTGCAGATCGACATTCTGACAACCGACATACAGCGTATTGGTGTTGCCCGGATCGATCCCGGTGTAACCGCCATCGCCACACGCGATATTGCTCCAGGCATTCGGTCCCGAAACGTCATTGCCGCGGTTGATACCGTTGTCCTGGGCGCCGGCAAAATAGGTCGCCCCATCCGGATAGGCAGTGCCATGGTAGAACTGGGTAACGGCGTAGCCGTTGTTGAGCGACGACCAGGTCACCGCCGGGCTGCTGGGTGAGCAGCAGCCGCCGGTGGCGGCCGGCAGCATGGCGACGGCGGCGCGGCCGTTGTTGGATCGGTAGATGCCGCCATCCTGGCCGTTGAATATCACCTGATTGGTGCTGCCGTCGTACTGCGGATGGAAGGTGATGAAGTGATGATCGGGATGGATCGCGTCGCCGCGGCCCCAGTTGAAGCCACCATCGGCCGAACGGAATATGTTGACGCCGGCCACCCACACGAAATCGCTGTTGGCCGGATCGATCGCCACCGCGATGTCGTACCAGCCCTGGCCTATGCCCAGTCCAAGACTCGAGCAATTGAAGTAACCCGACAGCAGCATGGTGTTGCCGCGATGCGGGTCGTCGTTGCGCACAGTTGCGGTCCAGGTCAGGCCGCCATCGTCGGAGCGATAGAAGGCATGCAGCTGATGCTGGTAGTCGCCGTTGCCGTCGCCGGTGCGATCAAAACCCGGCACGCGGCTGGAGGCGATGGCGTAGGCACGGTTGCCACGAATCGCGACCGCGGTGCGGCCCATGCCTGCATCCGCCGGCAGGGTGCCCAGGGTCTGCGGCCAGGTGGTCGTGTCGGTAGTGCGCAACACCTTGCCCTGGGAGAAATTTCCGCAGGCGGCCAGCCAGGTATCGGTGCCGGATATCGTGGTCACGGCCAGATCCAGACAGCGGGTTTCGGTCGAACGCTGCGTGAAGCTGGTACCGGCGTTGGTGCTGACGAAAATTCCGGTGCTGGTCGCTGCCACCACAAGCTGGTTGTTGGACGGCGCGACGAACAGATCGTTGACGAAATGGAAATTGCTGCCGGTCGTGGATGCCAGCTGCGTCCATGTCGCGCCCGCATCGGTGGATTTGAAGATACCGGCACCGCGAATGGCATCGATATTGTTGCTGCCCTCGCCAGTTCCGGCATAGAGCACCGAAGAGTTCGTGGGGTCCATTGCCAGCGCAACCACCGCGATGTTGGCCATGGTGTCGCTGACCGGTGTCCAGCTGCCGCCGCTGTTGACGGTCTTCCATACACCGCCGCCAACGCCGCCTGCATACATGATGCTCGGTGTATTGGGATCAATGATGATCGAGCGCGTGCGCCCGCCGATATTGCCCGGCCCGAGTGCCGACCACGCCGCCAGCACCGAATTGGAGGCACGCATCTGTGCATCGGCCTTGTTGGCGAAGGTCTGCCCCGTGGCTGAGGCGTACTGCGGCATGCGCTGCATCTGCGCGTAGCCGTCCAGCAGGCGTTCCACCGGAATTCGGCTCATGCCGGGCGCCAGGCGCTTGCGCATGTAGAATTCCGCAGCCTCGCCCGGCTGGTCGTGGCGCAGTTCATGTTCCCCAGCGGCGTTCTGCTGCGCCACCTCGGCGCGGCGGCCACTGCCCGTGCAGGCCGAAAGCATTACCAAGGCCAGCAGCACCAGGCGGTGCGCACCATACAGATGATTCATTGTCTTCCCCGACTGAATGAGATTTGCCCCGCGTAGTCTGCCATCGCTGTGTGAGCGATGTGTGGCGAGGATTGATTGTCGACAATCTTTTACCGCTCCAGGTGCGGATGCTACCTATCCTCTCGGCTGGTCGCTCAAGAGGGCGATCACAGCCTGGGTGCTGAACCGATCAAGCGCCTGGGCCGTGAAGCCGGGCAAATTGCACCTGCCTCAAGGGCGGCATGGCATGATCGACCAAAGTGGTTTGTTCGGGAGCCGGTTATGGCGAATCTTGGTCTCTGGTTGGCGATCGTGGCGCTGGTGTTGACCAATCTGCTCACGCTGTTGCTGTTGATGCGCGCCCGCGGCACCGGCACAAAGTTGAGCGCCCTGCCCACGATCGAAGCGTACACCGCGGCCTTCCCCGGCTCAGTGGATCATCGCCGCGAAGTGCGCTGCCGGCATTGCGGCTCGACGTCGATCCAGGTCGAATGGGTGGCGTTCAATCAGGGCCGCAACGTGCATACCTGCCGGCACTGCGGCACGCCGCTGTATCGGAGTTGATGAACTGCGGCAATACGGTGCTCAATATGCGGATGTAGGCGCGGGCCTGATCCGCGCGCTTTTCATTTTCGCCCACGCCGAGGAGCCAGAGCGCGCGGGCCGGGCCCCGCGCCTTCAAATCTGTCTTCGTTGTGCAGTGTCTTCCGTTGTTCAAATCCATTGTCGGACATCTCGTCCACGATTTTGCGGCGGCTTGCATCGCTGACCGCTTCAGCTAACGTAATGTCCAAGCCCTGTCATCGAGATCTCGAATGTCGACCTTGCAGCCTGCAGAACTCGCCTGGTATGTCACCGGCCGATTTTATCGAAACGCCCAATCATCTGCGGTCGCCGATTATGGTTATTTCATTTATCTGGCCGGCATTGCGGCACCGATGTTCAGTGGTACGCCAGGTGAGACGACCGCGCACTTTACGTTCGCTGCGGCACCGTTCGTCGCGACGCCGGTAGTGAATGGCGCGTTGAGTCTGGCACTGGATCCCGTAGGTCGGTTCTCGCTGTATCTGCAGCGCACACCCGCGGGGAATTTCGACAACCCGGATTCCTTCGCCTATGGCGAGTGCATCGCCACCTTCCAACGCATCAGCGTAGTGCTGGGCACCACCGTGACCACGGGCGCGGGTCAGCTGGCACAGTCGTTGTTCTCGTCGAACGTGTTTACGGCAAAGCTGATCGACAGCGTGCCATTCGCGCTTGCCGGCGCGACCTACGATCTGCGCCAGATATTGGGTCAGGGTGTCACCCAGTTCGGCACCGCCGCGGCTACCGCGGTTACGCCCGCGCCATCGCCTTACGATCTGGTGATCCCTTTCACCGGATCGGCGATCGGGGTGGGTGGATAGCTCAGTCGTTCCGGGTTTCCAATCTGCCCATGGCGACCTGTGGTCGTGATCTGTATCGCGGACAGCTCATCGAGTGCTGCGCGCGGCGAAAGGATATGCAGTGCAGCGAGGGGATGCAGGCACAGCAGATCATCGTCGCCGCTGACGAGGCGAAGCGCTTTCGCCGTCATTGCCGCGTGTACGAATGCATCATCCCTGACATCCCGGGGAAATTTCTGCACGGAGATATCGCGTGGAATATCCACCCAGAACGCGCTGGCATTGAAATCGTGCAACAGGCGTTGGCGGCGCTCCAGGCTGAGGTAGCGATCGAATTTCGGCTTCCACAGACGCGAGTTGGGCAAATGTCGAGGGCGAGAACAGTTCAGCCAGCTTTTCCTCGGTCATGCCAGCAGAAACTGCAGCTGCAGCGGATTCGCGGAGTGTGTGACGCAGCCGATCGGTCGGTTGCCGCACAGACGATGCCTCGCACGCTGCGTAACGTAGACTTGGGTCTAGCATCCGCAAGTACCGAATTCCTGGAAGCCGCTTGAATCGGCGCGGCGATCGGACGATGCTGCCGACCAGCCAAGGAGCGCGCGATGTCCAAACCCCATTTCACCATGATCCGCCAATTCCATCTGGCTGACTGGCTGACGCTGGGCAACGCGTTCTGCGGCACCGGCGCGGTGTTTGCGGCAATGCGCTTTCTTCAGGAAGGCAATGTGCTCGATCTGCTGATCGGCATGGCGCTGGTGCCGCTGGCTTTCATACTCGATGCGCTGGACGGCAACGTCGCGCGCTGGCGCCGGCAGCAATCGGTGCTGGGACGGGAGCTCGACTCGCTTGCCGATGTGATTTCGTTCGGCGTCGCGCCCGCGGCGCTCGCCTATGCCTGCGGCATGCAGGGCGGCTGGGACTGGCTGATACTGTCGTACTTCGTCTGTTGCGGCGTCAGTCGCCTGGCGCGCTTCAACGTCACCGCCGAGGCGCTTTCAGAAGGCGGCGAGAAGGTGAAGTATTTCGAAGGCACACCCATTCCCACCAGCCTGGTGCTGGTCATCGTGTTGGCCATCGCTGCCTGGCAGAGCGACATCGGTGAGACGCTATGGTTCGGTGAAGTGCGCCTCGGCCCGTGGATGCTGCATCCGCTGGTGCTGATGTATGCGTTGTCGGGATCACTGATGATCAGCAAGACGTTGCGTATTCCCAAGCCCTGATCGCTCCGTTGCGGATGCGGTTTCCCCGCCCTTGATTGTGCCGTTGTAGAGCGGGGCTTGCTCCGCTGCTTTTGATTTTCTCCTCCGATTGCGATCGAAGATCAAGAGCAGCGGAGCAAGCCCCGCTCTACAA
>JANMUE010000084.1:0-1164 GCA_031391205.1 Lysobacterales bacterium
AGCCACTGCGGCGCTGGGTGTTTTCCGGCGATGACGACGTTGACGTAGTTTCGGCTACGCAGACAATGATCCATCACTGATAACAGGCAGTTCGCGTCGGGCGGTAGATAGACGCGAACCACCTCGGCTTTCTTATTTACAACGTGATCGATGAACCCGGGATCTTGATGAGTGAATCCGTTGTGATCCTGTCGCCAGACATGCGAAGCCAATAAATAGTTCAGCGATGCGATTTTGCGACGCCACGGTAACTTCGTGGTTACCTTGAGCCACTTCGCATGTTGGTTGAACATCGAATCGATGATGTGGATGAATGCCTCATAGCAATTGAACAGCCCGTGCCGCCCCGTCAGCAGATAACCCTCCAACCAACCCTCGCATTGATGCTCGCTGAGTATTTCCATGACGCGCCCGGTCGGTGCGAGAAACTCATCGTTGGTAGCCGTTGGCAATGACCATTGTCGATTGGTGACTTCGAACACTGCGCCGAGGCCGTTGGAAATCGTTTCATCGGGGCCGAAGAGGCGGAAGTTTTTGTGCTCCGCGTTGAGTTTTATCACGTCGCGCAAAAAAGGCCCGAGTACTCGCGTGTCGCCGCTGCCCTTGATACCCGGTTGGGTGACATTCACGGCGTACTCCCTGAAATCCGGCATAACCAAATCGAGTAACAGCAATCCCCCATTGGCGTGTGGATTCGCGCCCATGCGGCGGTCACCCACTGGTGCAAGGTCAGCTAGCTGCGGTTGCAAGCGACCTTGGTTATCGAACAGCTCTTCCGGTCGATAGCTCTTTAACCAGCTTTCAATTTCCCGCAGTTGTTTTGGTGGATCGTTTAGCGGCACTTGATGCGAGCGAAAGGTGTCCTCATTTTGCCGACCATTCGCTGTTTTCGGTCCCGTCCAGCCTTTCGGCGATTTGAGAACGATCATCGGCCAGCGCGGCCGCACAGTTGCTTTGCCAATTAGTGCGTCGTGTTTAATCTGTTTTATCTGCGCGATTACGGTGTCGAGTGTCGACGCCATGGCCTCGTGCATTAATTCAGGTTCGTGTCCTTCGACAAAGTATGGCGTCCAACCGTAACCTCGAAATAGCTGCTCCAGCTCCTCGTGGTCCATGCGTGCAAAGACGGTTGGGCTCGCAATCTTGTAGCCGTTCATATGCAGG